>CAXSEU010000231.1:0-6085 GCA_964236485.1 uncultured Lichenihabitans sp.
GGTGGTGGTAGTCGATATAACGTTCACCTGGAATGCCGTTGTCGGCGAGCCCCGGCTGGTGGGCGGGAAGATAGATGCGGGCGCGCAACGTCTTGCCGCGTATCGGCAAGCTTTGCGAGACGTGGGACAGGGGAGCGCTCGAAGGCTCGGTCATGACGAACGTCCAGGCGACGCGTGTTCCGCAGGCTGAGTGTCGCCAATCGGCTCGGCCGGACAGGTCGAGTGCTCAACCGAGCCTCTCATTGCAAACCGAACTCCTGCCGGGTCCTCTCGACATAGCGATCGGCCTTGCCCGCGGCCTCGGCGGCCGACCAGCCCATCGCGTCCCGGACCGTCGATGCGACCTCGTGTGCCACGTCACACCCGAGGTGCTCGCCCCAGCCGATCGACACCCGGCGGCGCATCAGGTCGGCGAGGTCGAAGACCTTCTCGTGCTGGCAGGCGTATACAAGACCCTTCGTGGTGAGATCACCTTCGGTTCCGTGGAGCATCGCGGTGTCGGCCTGCGTCGGAGGAAAGCGGGCCGACCCGAGAAACGGCTGGCTTGAACCCGACGGCTGCAGCTTGCGGCCGATCCCTGCCACGACGGCGCGGCCGGCGCTGCGGTGCGTCATAAGCAGGCCCCCCGTATAGGCAAAGTAGTTTGCCGCGCCACCGCGCCCGAAATCGTGCAATCGCACGGCCGAGCCGCCCGACGCGAAACCCCGCCGTGCCGTGCGCGGCCGGACGCCGGCCCAGCCGTAGCGTATGTCGCCCCGTTGCAGTTTCAGGGATGGAAAAAGGAAGTTGAACTCGTCGAGCAGGAACAGGATCTCGTCCTCGCTTACGGAATAGCCGGCCGCATTCGGCTCCGACGGGCGGTTCGCGGGCCCGAAATAATGCAGCTTGCCCCAGGGGATCACGTAAAAGGGTGCGCCGCCGCGCGTGAGACCCTCGAAACCGACGCCCTCAAGCTCCGATGGCAAGCGAACCACGACGTTGCTGCCCTTTTCGCCCTGACTGATCCTCGAAACCCCGAGACTCGACGAGGCGGCGATCTGATCGACCCAGGCGCCGGCGGCATTGAGCACGGCCCGGCTCCGGAAGCTCCGCGTCGCATTCTGCCGCTTGTCCAACACCGTGATCAACCAGGTCCCGTCCGGCTGACGCGCGAGAGCCTGCACCGGGCTATGGTTCTCGACCGTGGCGCCGTTCTCGGCCGCGTTGAACACGGCGTCGGCACAGATCCGCTCCGGCCAATCGAACTGGTGCTCCACGCATTTCACCACGCCGGTCAGCCGGTCGGGATCCCGCAGCAGCCGGAGCCGGGGATCGCGCCGGGCCTCGGACGGCTCGATCAGCTCGACCGAGAGTGGCACGCCGTCGGGGTCGAGCCGTTCCATCAGCCGGAAAGCCAGCATCATGCTGCGCACCGAGATGGGGCCGTCGCGATGGATCGGAAGAAAGAACGGGACCGGACGGACTCGCTCGGGAACCGCTCGGATAAAGGCCGAACGGTCGCGCATGGACCGACGGGCGAGGCCCACGGCTTCAATCGCGTCGCGCGGATGCCGGGCAAGCTGGCTGAACGGCTGCAGCGCGCCGAGGTAGGAGAGCCCGGAATATTGCAGGCGGCTGGTCCGCCCCGTGGTTCCGCTCGCGAAGTCACCCTGCTCCAGCAACACGGTCGAGTACCCGGCGGCAACCAGATGGTTGGCCGCGCTGGCTCCGGTGATCCCACCGCCGATCACGGCGACATCGAATACGTCCATCGCCTCCTCCGGCTTTGCTTAGATGATACCAGTTAGAACTACGAGGCAAGCCCTAGAACGAAATCCTGGCGGAAAAGCCGGAAGACGCAGCGGGTCCGTTCGGCAACATGGTGGGTATCGATGCTGCTTCATCAAGCAGGAGCGAGCGCGTTCAGCGAGCAGTCATTACAGATCGCAGAAGAAGGGCCGTTCGCTTTCGAATGCTTAAGTCGTAGGCCGACTCCCGCGAACCGGCTCAGCCCGGTCCTTCACGCAGCGAACGAAAGCTCCGATCATTGACAAATCCATGTGGAACTACTTGTATTCGAGAACGACATCATGTCGGGCCTAAGTCGCGAGTCTGACCAGGACGAAGGCCTGCCCTTTACCTCGAATGGTCGTTTCCCATGAGTGACTACGAAGCGCTCCTGAAGCCGTTGAAGATCCGCAACCTGACGCTGCGCAACCGCATGGCCAGTACGGGCCATGCGGCGGGGCTCGCCGAAGACGGCATGCCCAAGGACCGCTACCAGCTTTATCACGCCGAGAAGGCGCGCGGCGGCATCGGGCTCACCATCTTCGGCGGCTCCTCATCGGTGGCCGTGGATTCTCCGCTGCCTTTCTCCCAAATCGACGTGTCGAGCGATCGCATCGTTCCGTATTTCGAAACCTTCGCCCGTCGGGTGCACCAGTACGGCGCCGCGGTGTTCTGCCAACTGACCCATCTTGGCCGACGCGGACATTATGCGGCCCATAACTGGCTGCCGTTGATAGGGCCTTCGGCGAACCGCGAGCAGGCGCACCGCTCCTACGCCAAGGAGATGGAGAGCTGGGATTTCAAGCGGACCATCAAGGCCTTCGGCGACGCGGCCCGGCGCTGCGAACAGGGTGGCCTCGATGGCATCGAGATTATCGCAGCCGCGCATCATTTGATCGACAGTTTCCTGTCACCGGTCACCAACCAGCGCACCGACCAATACGGCGGCAGTCTCGAAAACCGCATGCGCTTCGGCCTCGAGGTGTTCCGATCCATTCGCGAAGCCGTGGGGGACAACTTCGTGGTGGGCTTGCGCATGGCGGGCGACGAGATGATGTCCGGCGGCCTCAGTGCCCAGGACTGCCTCAAGGTCGCGACCGCGTTCGGCAACAGCGGTCTTGTCGACTACATCAGCGTCTACCAGGCGCACGGCGACAATTTCGCGAACCTATCGGCCATGCTGCCCGATATGTCGTATCCGCCCGCAGCGTTTCTCCATCTCGCCAGCGCCATCAAGGCCGAGGTGGATATTCCGATCCTTCACGCTTCCGCGATCCGCGACGTGACGACCGCCAACCGCGCCGTGAAAGAAGGCCACGTCGACTTCGTGGCCATGACGCGCGCCCACATCGCCGATCCGCACATCATGAAGAAACTGCAGGAGGGTCGCGAGGACGACATCCGCCGATGCGTCGGCGCCAACTATTGCGGCGACTTCGCGGGTCACGGGGGCGTCAAATGCGTGCAGAATGCCGCCACCGGGCATGAGGCCTTTATGCCCCATGTCCACACGCCGACGACGCCGCGCCGCAGGGTCGCGATCGTGGGCGGCGGGCCGGCTGGTCTCGAGGCAGCGCGCGTCGCGGCCGAGCGCGGGCACGGAGTGGTGCTGTTCGAGGGCGAGAGCCGGCTCGGCGGCCAGATCAATCTCGCCAAGGCCGTGCCTTGGCGCGAGAACATGGGCGGCATCGTGCGCTGGCTCGAAGGCCAGATCCGCAAGAAGGGCGTCGACGTCCGGCTCGGCACGCGGGCCGACGCCCATGCGGTGCAAGCCGAGCAGCCCGACGTGGTGTTCGTGGCGACAGGCGGCTCGCCCGCCGTGCCGCAGGTCGATGGCGCGCATCTCGGCGTCTCGACCTGGCGCATTCTCGACGGCTCGGTCGAGCCCGGCAGCAACGTGTTGATTTACGACGAGATGGGCCTGCATCCAGGGTCTGGCTGCGCCGATTTCATGGCCCAGCGCGGTGCCTCGGTCGAGATCGTGACGCCGGACCGCGAGGTAGGGGCCGAGACCGGGCACCTCACGCACGTCGCCTACATGCGCAAGCTTTACGAAGGCAATGCGATCCAGACCCCGAACATGAAGCTCAGCCAGGCTTACCTGGAGGGAAATTCGATTGTCGCCGTGCTGAAGAACCAGTTCACGGGAGCCGAGGAAGAGCGCGCCGTCGACCAGCTCGTCTATGAGCTCGGCACGCTGCCGAACGAGGCTCTCTACCACGCGCTCAGACCGCTCTCGGCCAACGATGGCGAGGTCGATCTCGAGGCCCTGATCGAGAACCGGCCGCAGACGGTGAACACCAACGCGGAAGGGCGTTTCCAGCTGTTTCGCATCGGCGATGCCGTGATGAGCCGGAACGTCTATGCGGCCATCTTTGAAGCCGCCCGGTTCATGGCGCAGATCTGAGAGGCTGCGATGCACGGGCCCGACTTCGCCGGCATCGTGCTCCTGCTCGCGGCCGCTGGCCTGGTCGTGCAGATGGTCCGGCTATCCTGGCGCTGGCGGGTCGGGCAGGCCGCGACGGTCGACTGGATCAGCGGCCTGAAGGGTTTGGGACACGCCTATTTCCACACGGTTCACGATGTCGTGGCGCGCGATCCTTATGCGTCGCGCATGCATGTCATGGCGGCCGGCGGCCTGGTGGTGGCGCTGGTTCTGGCGTTCGTGCTGCATGTCGGCGGAATGAAAGGGGCTGTGGCGGTTGGCCTGGGCCTCGTCATTCTGGTAGCGACGACCGTTTCGTTCGTCGGCGTCGCGCTTGTCGCTTGGCGACGCCGGCCGCCCCGTCCCCGCCGGCTGCCCGGCGGCAAGTTCGATGCGGTGCCGGCCGCGCTCGCCGGAGCTCTGGTCTTCGTCTGCGGGTCCGCGCTGAACGTGATCGTCGTCGGCGGTTCGCCCGAACCGCTCGCGCCCGTTCCCCTGATCCTCGCCCTGGTCGGCGCGATCTCACTCGGCACCCTCGTCCTGTGGAGTCTCGACGGCCCGATGCGCCATGCCGCGGCCGGGGTGGTCAATCTCGTGGTCCATAGCCGCCCGCGGCGCGTCGAGGGTCACATCGATTCTGCGTTGAAGCCACTCGACCTCACCCCGTTGCGGGAGCCGGGCCCGGAGCTCCCCGTCGTCGGTGCCGCGACACCGGCGAGCTTTCCGTGGCCCCGCCTGGCGCAGTTCGATGCTTGTGTGCAATGTGGCCGGTGTCAGGACGCCTGTCCGGCCCATGCGGCCGGCCAGCCGCTCAACCCCAAGCGCGTCGTCCAGGATCTCGTCGGAGCCACCACGGCGGCGCAGGCTGGCGGAGCTCCCCTTCTTGTTGTCGAGCCTGACGCCGCTGGCGCCATCGCGCCCGAAACTTTGTGGGCCTGCACCACATGCCGTGCCTGCGTCTACGAATGCCCCATGCTGATCGAGCATGTCGATGCCATCGTGGACATGCGTCGCTACCAGACGCTGGAACTCGGCGCCGTGCCGCCCAAGGCGGCCGTGGCACTCGAAACCATTCGCGACACCGACACGGTGACCGGGCGCGCGCTCGATTCGCGGCTCGACTGGGCGACAGATCTCAAGCTGCCGGTCATGGCCGAACGCCGCCGGGCCGACGTGCTGCTGTGGTTGGGCGAGGCGGCTTTCGATCGCCGGACCCAGCGCACCTTGCGCGCCCTGGTGCAACTGCTCCGGCATGCCGACGTCGATTTCGCGGTTCTCGGCGAGGAGGAACTCGATTGCGGCGATCTCGCCCGCCGCCTCGGCGACGAGATCACGTTCCAAGATCTCGCGGCCCGGAACATCGCAACGCTCGGGCGCTACGGTTTCGACCTCATCGTCACTGCCGACCCGCACGCCTTCCACATGCTTCGCAACGAGTACCCGGCGCTGGGTGGCGTCTACCGGGTCGAACACCATTCGGTTCATCTCGACCGCTTGTTCGCCGAAGGCCGGCTTCGGGCCGGTGCCGGATCGGGCGACACCGTCACCTACCACGATCCCTGCTATCTCGGCCGCTACAACGGCGAGGTCGCGGCGCCACGTCGGCTGCTCGGCCGGCTCGGGCTCACGATCACCGAGATGGAGCGGACCGGCCTGCGCTCGCGCTGCTGCGGCGGCGGCGGCGGGGCCAGCCTCGCGGACGTACCGGGTGATCGCCGCATCCCGGACATGCGGATCGATCAAGCCCGGGCCACGGGGGCCGCCACCGTAGCGGTTGCGTGCCCTACGTGCACCGGGATGCTGGAGGGCGTGATCGGCCCTCGTCCGGTCGTGATGGATCTGGCTGAACTCGCGCTTGCAGCGATCGAAGTCGCGCCGGCAGCCGCCGAGCCG
>CAXSEU010000232.1:0-6075 GCA_964236485.1 uncultured Lichenihabitans sp.
TGCCCTACTATCTGTCCCATCCAGCCGAGATGTTCACGCTCTGGAACGGGGGCATGGCCTTCCACGGGGGGCTGATCGGCGCGACGCTCGGCATCTTCATCTTCGCGCGGCGCAACGGCCTTCCGCTGCTCTCGGTCGCCGATCCGGTCTCCGCCGTGGTGCCGATCGGGCTGTTCCTGGGACGGATCGCCAATTTCATCAAGCCCGAACTATGGGGGCGCGAGACCGGCGCCTCCGTGCCCTGGGCCATGGTTTTTCCCGGAGCCGGTCCCGAGCCGCGTCACCCGAGCCAGCTCTACGAAGCGGGGCTCGAGGGCATCGTGCTCTTCTGCCTCCTGGGCCTCGTCATTCGGGCGGGCGGCTTCCGCCGGCCAGGGCTCGTCACCGGCCTTTTCACGGCCGGCTATGGCGTGGCCCGGATCGTCTCGGAATTCTTCCGTCAGCCCGATCCGCAATTGGGCTTTCTCTTCGGCGGCGCCACCATGGGAATGCTGCTCTCGGTTCCCCTGGTCCTGCTCGGGGTCGGCCTCATGGCCTACGGCGGCCGCCTGCGCGCGGCCCTCGCGTGAGCAGGGGCGTTCTTGAGGAGGAGATCAAGGCGCTGATCGCCAGCGAAGGGCCGATCGGCCTCGAACGCTACATGAGCCTCGCGCTCGGTCACCCCGGCCTCGGCTATTACGTGACCCGGGATCCGTTCGGCGCGGCGGGCGACTTCGTCACGGCGCCCGAAATCAGCCAGATGTTCGGCGAACTCATCGGCTTATGGGCCGCGGTGGTCTGGAACCGGATGGGCTCTCCCACGAGGCTGCGTCTGGTCGAACTCGGGCCGGGCCGAGGTACCCTGATGGCCGACGCGATCCGCGCCTCCCGGGCCCTGCCGCCGTTCCGCGCCGCGCTCGACGTCCACCTCGTCGAGACCAGCCCCGTGTTGCGGGACGTGCAACGGAGCAGCCTGGAGGCTTTCGACGTCGGTCCGACCTGGCACGACGGCCTGGAAACGCTTCCCGCCGGGCCCGCGATCGTGCTCGCCAACGAGTTCTTCGATGCCCTGCCGGTGCGGCACTACATCCGCACGCCGCAGGGCTGGTCGGAGCGGCTCGTGGGGCTCGCTGGCGACGCGCTGGCTTTCGGCCTTGCGCCCGAGCCCGAACGGTCGATCACCCTCGAGGCGCCGCAAGGCGCGGTGCTGGAGGTCGGCCTGGCCGCGCGGCGCCTCGCCACGCAGCTTGCCGCTCACCTCGCCCGGGAGGGAGGCGTCGCGCTCATCCTCGACTATGGCTACGCGGCTCCCGCCTTCGGCGAGACGCTGCAGGCCTTGCGAGCCCACCGCTTCGTCGATCCGCTGGACTGCCCGGGGGAGGCCGACCTGACCGCCCATGTGGACTTCGCGGCACTCGGGCGTTCGGCCAGGGCCGCAGGCGCGTCCGTCTACGGGCCTGTGCCGCAAGGGGAGTTCCTCGAGAGTCTCGGCCTCACGTCGCGCGCCGCCGTCCTGATGAAGGGCGCGGACGCGGCTCAGGCCAGTGCCATCGAGGCGGCGGTGGCGCGGCTCGGCGGCGCCGGCGCCCCCCAACGGCCCGGCATGGGCCGCTTGTTCAAGGCGCTGGCCTTCGGCACCGCCGGGCTGCCGGCGCCGCCCGGATTCTCCGTGGAGTGAAAACCGATGTCGCTGCCTTTCATTGCCGCGCCTGATCTCGACCATCCTGACCTCGCCCACGCGTTCTTCACCCGCGAGGGTGGTGTGTCGGCCGGCGTCTATGGGACCCTGAACGGCGGCGTCGGCTCACGGGACGACGCCGCTGCGGTCGCCGAGAACCGGCGCCGCATGGCCGAAGCCCTCGGGATCGCACCCGGCCGGTTGGTTATTCCGTATCAGGTCCATTCGCCGGATGCGCTGATCGTCGAGGCGCCGTTCGGTCCGGAGAACCGGCCCCGCTGCGACGGCGTCGTGACGCGGACCCGCGGCCTGGGGCTCGGCGTCACGGGAGCCGACTGCGGCGTCGTGCTCTTTGCCGACGTCGAGGCCGGTGTGATCGGGGCCGCCCATGCGGGCTGGAAAGGCGCCATCGGCGGCGTACTCGAGGCGACGCTTGTGGCCATGGAACGCCTTGGTGCGCGACGGGCTGACGTCACGGCCGTGCTGGGGCCGACCATAGCGCAGGCCTCCTACGAGGTGGGTCCGGAGTTTCGGGCCCATTTCCTTGCCGTTGGTCCCGACGCTGCACGGTTCTTCCGCCTTTCGGCGCGGGAGAACCATCACTTGTTCGACCTGCCGGGTTTCATCGGCTCGAGGCTGGAGCGCGCCGGCATAGGCGCCTTCACGGACCTCGCCCTCGACACCTACGCGGACGAGGAGCGGTTCTTTTCCTTCCGCCGGGCCACCCACCGATCCGAACCCGATTACGGCCGCCTCGTCGCCGCGATCTCGCTGCGTTGAACGCTCAGGCTCAAGCCGCGCCGCGCCGCGCATCCTCCCCGTAGGACAGCCACAGGGCGTTCGGCCCCAAGGTCGATACGAACGCCGCATGGGCGGCGCGATCGGCGTCGGTGACGGCGTCCGGTAGGGGGACCGGCCGCTGCCGAGTCTCCATCCTGTCTTCTCGGCGGATCGATACGATCGTCGGGTTCAAGCCGAGCGACGTCTGCCGGCCGCCCAGAAGCTCGGCGTAGACCTCGGCCAGGATCTCGGCATCGACCAGCGCCCCGTGCTTGACGCGCTTCGAATTGTCGATGCGATAGCGTTGACAAAGCGCATCGAGAGAATTCGACTGGCCGGGATGTCTGCGCCGCGCCAGCGCCAGCGTGTCGATCACGTCATCCATGCTGAGGGCGGGGCGGGCATGCCGCTTCAATTCGTGGTTGATGAAGCGCATGTCGAATTCGGCGTTGTGAATGACGAGCTTCGCGCCCTCCACGAACACCAGGAATTCGTCGACCACCCCATCGAACAGCCTGTGCCCGGACAGGAACTCCGCCGACAGTCCATGGACCCGGAAGGCGTCCTCGGGCATGTCCCGGTTGGGGTTGATGTAGGTGTGGTAGTGACGGCCGGTCGGAATGAAGTTCACCAGCTCGATCCCGGCGATTTCGACGAGACGGTGGCCGGTTGCGGGGTCGAGCCCGGTGGTCTCCGTGTCGAGCACGATCTCGCGCATCAAGACTCCCTCGGTGTCGGCTCGTGACCTAGCGACGCAACGATGCGCCGCACCGCCGCCCGCGTGTCGTCGAGGCTGGAGCCGGTGTCGATCACGAAGGTGGCGCGGCGACGCTTCTCGGCATCGGGCATCTGTTTCGTCACTATCGCCGAAAACTTGGCCTCCGTCATGCCGGGGCGCGCCATGACACGGAGCTTTTGCACCGATTCGGGTGCCGAGACGACCGCGACCGCGTCGACCGCGGTGTCGCCACCCGTCTCGAACAGCAGCGGCACATCGACGACGGCGAGCCTTGCGCCCCCCGCGCCTGCCTCCTCCAGGAACCTCGTGCGCGCGGCCTGCACCAGCGGATGCACGAGCCCCTCGAGCCGCTTCAACGCCTCGGGATTACCCAGCACCCGGCTCGACAGCGATGCGCGATCCACCGCGCCGCTCCGGAGGACACCGGGAAAGGCTGCCTCGATCACGGACGCGGCCGGCCCCGAATAAATGTCGTGCACCGCGGCATCGGAATCGAACACCGGCACACGGGCGTCGCGGAACATGCCGGCGACGGTCGTCTTGCCCATTCCGATCGAGCCGGTCAGGCCGAGGATCAACATGGGAACCTCACCCGATTGCCTCGGCACGCCATTGTTGATTGCTCCACATCGGGATTATGCGCTTGCCCGCAAGGGCCCGTTCCTGATCGAGGTCGTCATCTGAAGGCCTCGAGCCTTCGCCTTTGGTTGAATCGCGAAGGTTCGGCTATAGAGCGGCCGGTCCAGCGGCCAAGCCGCTGCCGCCTCTCGAAAGGATCACCATGCCGCTCTCCATGTCCGAGATCACGCTTCCCGCCTTCACGCGGGGCCTCACGGCCTTCACGGCCGTCCTGACCAAGACCGAGCAGCAGCCGAACTTCGCGAAGATCGAGCCGGCGCTGCTCCAAGCGCGGCTGTTCCCGGACATGTTCGCCTTCACGCGACAGGTGCAGATCGCGGCGGATTTCGCCAAGGGCACCGTCGCCCGCCTGGCCGGTGAGGAACCGCCCGCCTACCCGGACGACGAGGCAAGCTTCGCAGCCCTGCGCGAGCGGCTGACGAAGACGCTCGCCTTCGTCAAGACAATCCCGGCCGAGCGCATCGATGGCTCGGAGCAGCGTGCCATCACCATCAAGGGGGGAGGCCAGGTGCTCGAATTCGATGGGCAATCCTACCTGCTGCGGTTCGCGCTGCCGAATTTCTACTTCCACCTCGCGACCGCCTACGACATCCTGCGCCACAGCGGCATCCCGCTCGGCAAGCGGGATTTCATCGGCGAGTTTTGAAGGCGGCGGCCGGTCGCATCATCACGAACTTCCGCTCGTCCTCGACCCTGAAATAATCTCCCGGCCCGCCCCCGCGCAGGATCGGCTGCGCGAGGGCGGTCTGGTAGTGTCCATCCCGCAGGAGCGTCTGGCGGATGTGCACGGCGACGACCTCGCCGAACATCATCCAGCTCTCGACCTCGCGGCCTTCCTTGGTCTTGAGGCGGAACATCTGCGTCAGCTTGCACTCGAAACTGACCGGGCTTTCACCCACCCGAGGCGCCGCGACATGGGTCGACGGGAGCCTGGTCAGTCCGGCAAGGTCGAACTCGTCGACATCGGGCGGCACGGGGGCGCATGAGGCGTTCATGGCCTCCGCCAGAGGAAGCGTCGCGAGGTTCCAGACGAATTCACCCGTCGCCTCGACGTTGCGCGTCGTATCCTTGAAGCCGGTGGAGCAGAAGGCGACGATCGGCGGCCTGTCGTTGAAGGCGTTGAAGAAGCTAAAAGGCGCGAGGTTCACCCGACCGTCGGCGCCGCGCGAGGAAATCCAGCCGATCGGTCGTGGCCCGACGATGGACTTGAAGGGGTCGTGCGCAAGACGGTGGCCCTGCGCTGGATCGTAGGAGTGGGTGTCGTCGCTCATGCGTGGCAGTCTCAGGCTCGCATCATCGTAGTGCAAGCCTCAAGGCGACAGCCAAAGGGCCGCGAGTACCATCCCGCGTGCCTTTTTGGTCACAGAACCTCTTCCTTTTCCTGCCGCCGTCACCACATCTCCCCTTGGCCGGCCGCCGTCAGGGACCGGCATGTGTGAGCCGCCGCGCCGCTTCGGGGTGTTGCCGGCCATGGAGCTGAAACCATCATGAATATGGAAAAACTCACCGAACGCGCGCGCGGCTTCATCCAGTCGGCGCAAGCTCTCGCCCTGCGTGAGGGCCATCAGAACTTCACCCCCGAACACGTGCTCAAGGTGCTGCTCGACGACCAGGAGGGCCTCGCCTCCGGCCTTATCGACAAGGCGGGCGGCAAGTCGCGCGACGCCTTGCAACTGGTGGAAGCGGCGCTCGCCAAGCTGCCCAAGGTCGCCGGCGGCGGCGCGGGGCAGCTCTATCTCGCGCCCGGCACGGCGCGGGTCTTCGACCAGGCGGAGAAGCTCGCCCAGAAGGCCGGCGACAGCTTCGTCACCGTCGAGCGGCTGCTGCTCGCCTTGGCCATGGACAAGCAGACGGAAGCGGGACGCATCCTCGATCAGGCCGGAGTCACGCCGCAGGTGCTCAACGCGGCCATTGAGGATATCCGCAAGGGCCGCACGGCCGACACGGCGTCGGCGGAAAGTGGCTACGACGCGCTGAAGAAATATGCGCGCGACCTTACCGAGGCGGCGCGTGCCGGCAAGCTCGACCCCGTCATCGGGCGCGACGAGGAGATCCGCCGCTCGATCCAGGTGCTGTCCCGCCGCACCAAGAACAACCCGGTCCTGATCGGCGAGCCCGGCGTCGGCAAGACCGCCATCGTCGAGGGTTTGGCGTTGCGCATCGTCAACGGCGACGTTCCCGAAAGCCTCGTGGACAAGAAGCTGCTGTCGCTCGACATGGGCGCGCTGATCGCCGGGGCCAAGTATCGCGGCGAGTTCGA
>CAXSEU010000233.1:0-6073 GCA_964236485.1 uncultured Lichenihabitans sp.
ACACGCCAGCGCCGCGAGGATGTGATGCGGTGCATCGATCGCGGCCGCGAAGGCTTCGGCCAGGGCGAGGCGCACCAGCGGGGACCGATCGTCCAGGAGCAGGGTCATGGCGCGGTTGGCATCCCCTCTGTCGATGGGGTCGAGTGCCGCGTAGAGATAGGCTTGGGCCAAGGCCCCGGCTGCGTCGGCGCGTGCTTCGGCGCCGGCTCGCTCCGCCCAGTTGAAAAACTCACGGATGAGCATCTTGCATCCCGCCAACAACGCTGATGGGCCTTGGACGAGGGACTCGCCGGACATGCCCGAGAGTTTCTGCGCTCATGGTAAAGGATGGGTTAAGAGCCAAGGATCACCGCGCGTGAGTGAGACGAGCCCCCCGCGATCCGTTTTGCTGGTCGCGGCGTGCCCGGCCGAGCTGGCGCGGGCGATCGCCTCGGCGGCCTCGGCCATCGTCGCGGACCTGACGCTCGATGCCGGCTCTCCCGATCAACGCCGCGCGTCGGTCGCCGCATGGCTGGGGGAGCAACGCACGCGCGACGCGCGCCCTCGCCTCTTCGTCGGCGTGCACGACATCGAGAGTGGCTCGCTCGAGGCCGACATCGAGGCGTTGTTCCCCGATGTTCCGGATGGCCTTCTCCTCCAGGGCTGCCGATCGGGCCAGGATGTGCAAAGGCTCGGCGTCGAGCTCGCGGTCAGGGAAGCCGAGCATGACCTCGCCGACGGCAGGGTCGGCGTCCTGGCGGTCGCGGCCTGCACGGCGGCGGCCGTGCTGGCCCTCAACACGTTGGTCGCTGCCAGCCCGCGTCTCCAGGGGCTGATCTGGGACGGTGACGCCCTCGCGGCGGACCTCGGCTTGCCCTTGCATGATCCAACTGGGAAAAAGCCGGCTCCGATGGCTTACGCTCGGGCGCTTACGTTGCTCGTTGCCAAGGCGGCGGGCGTTCCCGCCCTGGAGGGGACGCCCCATGAGGCGGACGAAGCGGCAATCCGCATCTATGCCGAGGGCCGCCGCGACGGCTTCGCGGGCGCCCTGACACGACACGTCCGGCAGGTGCCGCTCATCGATGCCGAGTACGCGCGACCCAGGGACGTTTCGACGGTCAGAACTCCGTGACGATGTCCGCCATCACGGGCCGCACCCGGTCCTCGATCGTCGCCGTCGCGCGGCCGATATGGATGAAGCCGGCGCTTCGTTCATGCTCGGCGAGCCCCAATGCGGCCTGGGCTTTGCGGTCGTAGCTGAACCATTCCGTAAGCCAAGTCGTCGAGAACCCCAAGGCGTTGGCGGCGACGATCAGGTTCATGCCCACGGCCCCGCACGACAATTGCTGTTCCCATTCGGCAATCTTCACGTGCGGCGCGGCACGCGAAACGAGTCCGACGACCACCGGAGCGTGACTGAGGCGCTTGCGCTCGATCTCGACGCGGGAGGCCTCCGCGTTGGGATTCAGCGCTCGAAAAACCCGCGCGATCGCTTCCCCGGCTCGTGTGCGGCCCTCACCCCGAAAGACGATGAAGCGCCACGGCACGAGCTTCCCGTGATCGGGTACGCGGGCCGCGATGGCGAGGATTTTCGCGAGCTCGTCGGGGTCCGGCCCCGGTTCCGCGAGCGCTATCGGAGGGACGGAGCGGCGGTGTTCCAGGAGCTCGATGGTGGGGACAAAGGGAGCGTCGTGTGTCATAGGGCCGGGCAAAGCACGAATGTGCCGACGCCACAAGGCCGCGGCTTGCAAGCCGGACATCGGCGTCGTAGGGCGGAATCGTCGATGCGGACGGCATCGTGGTGACGAGAGAGCCGCTCTTTGGGACGACACGGAAGTTCGATGTGATGACCAAGCTCCGTTTCACGAGCCTTCTTTCCGCACTGTTGCTGACGGTTCCGGCGCTTGCGCAGAATCCGCCGGGAAGGCGCGATGTTGCGCCACCGGTTCCGGCCGCGCCGCATAGCGAAACACCCTTGCCCGGCCACGGGATCCTTCATCTCTCCGCAACCCTGTCGTCCGACTCCCCGATCGTCCGCGCTGGCATCCAATGGAGCGTCTTCGAGGACGACGTCGCACCCGACGGCAGTCACAAGCTCGTCACCGAGTCGAACGATGCCATGCCGACCCTGTCGCTGACCGACGGTCGCTACATCGTTCATGCCACCTATGGCCTCGCCAGCAGTCTGAGACGGATCGTGATCGCAGACCGCATCACGAGCGAAAGGCTCAGCCTCAACGCCGGCGCCATGGAGGTCGGCGGCGTGTTGGGCGACGCGCCCATCGCGCCCGACAAGCTTTCCTTGTCGATCTTCGTTCCCGAACATGGGAATCCGGAAGCGCGGCTCATCGCCGCCAATGCGAAACCCGGCCGCATCATACGCCTGCCCGAAGGCAGCTATCACGTGGTGTCCACCTATCTCGACACCGTGGGGGTCGGCTCCCTGACCCCCGTCAGCAACACCAATTCCGTGGTCAGCGCCGATCTCAAGGTGCAGGCCGGCAAGCTTGTGCAGGCCACGGTGAAGCACAAGGCCGCGATGCTGACGCTGAAGCTCGTCAACGCGCCCGGTGGCGAGGCCCTGGCCAACACGAGCTTCACGCTTCTGACGCCAGGGGGCGACGTCATACGGGAACTGATCGGCGCCTTCCCCTCCCTGATCCTGGCGGAGGGCGACTACATCGCCATTGCGCGGCACGACGGCAAGACGTTCCAGTCGGAGTTCAAGGTTCAGTCCGCGCTCGACCGCGATATGGAAATCATCGCAAAATAGCGCCCGGTACGGACGAACGGATCGGAGTCCTCGTGCAGACCTTCTTCGTCGAGATCAAATGCGCCCTGGGGAGGACCTATGCGGTGGCGAGTGCCCTGGCCGAGGCGGAAATCGCATCCGAGATCTACTCGATCGCCGGCGACTACGATGTGCTGGCCAAGTTCTACGTCGACAAGGACACCGATGTGGGGCGCTTCGTCGGCGAGAAGGTCCAGGTGATCGACGGGGTCGTCGACACGCGCACGATCATCACCTTCAAGGCGTTCTGACCGCGGGGCCCAGGCGGAGGGGCTTTCTTCACGCGATGAGGAGGGAAACCCGGTTGCCATCATGGCGGCGGATCTTGTGCATCATCTCCAGTTCCGTCAGGGCCGCCATGACGGACTGAGGTGAGCCACCCCATATCCTCATGAGATCGTCGATCTGCACCGGGGCGGCGCCGATGAGATCCAGGAGATGGCCGGTCGGAGCTTCGGCGACCATGGCCGCGCCGGCGACTTCCGCCTCTCCCACTCGCGTGAGCGACGCCGGGGGTCCATTACAACCGCTGAAGAGGTCGACCTCCTCCCACATCGGTTCGGCTTGCTGCTCGGGCGGCTGAGGCTCCCTGAGGACCTCGGAGGCTCGCTCGGGCGCCGACCTCGGCGCGACGGCGCCGAGCACGTCTTCCGCGCTGGTACAGAGGGTGGCGCCCTGTCTCAGAAGATCGTTCGTCCCCTCCGCGCGCGTATCGAGCGGCGACCCCGGGACGGCGAAAACCTCCCTGCCCTGTTCGTTGGCGAAGCGGGCCGTGATCAGTGACCCCGAGCGTCGGCTTGCCTCGACCACCACGGTGCCGAGGCTGAGGCCGGAAACGATGCGGTTACGCCGGGGGAAGTCGCGCGCTCTGGGCTCCCATCCGATCGGCATCTCGGAGATGACGGCGCCGTGCTCGAGGATACGACGCGCCAAGGCCAGGTGTTCGCTCGGATAGATGCGATCGTGGCCGCCCGCCAGCACCGCGACGGTGCCCGTGTCGAGGCTGCTTTGATGGGCCGCAGCACCAGGATCAGGGTGAACCTCTCCAAGGACAACGTGTTCTTCGGGGTGCGGGCCGTCGACGCCGCGGGCAAGGCCCGAGACCACGGCGTAGCCTCCCGCGCCGATCCCCCGAGTCAGCCGATCCGTGAAGACGAGGCCCGAGGCGGAGGCATTGCGCGATCCAATCACCGAAATCGAGGGGCGGGCCAATACGGCGGGCGAGCCCGCGACACCGATCAGCGGCGGCGCGGAGTCGATGGCCCGCAATGAAGCCGGATAGCGCGATTCGCAGATCGCCACGAAGGCGACGCCGAGCCGCGCCGCTGCCTCCATCTCCCGCTCGGCGTCGTCCGGCGCACAGATTTTGATGTCCCGCGCCGACCGGCTCTTCCGAACGAGTTCCGGCAGCGCCCGCAACGCGGCCTCCGCGCTGCCGAAGCGGTCCATCAGCCCTGAAAAGGTGCGCGGACCGATATTCTCGCTGCGAATCAGCCGCAACCAGTCGAGACGCTCGCGATCGGAAAGGTCACGCTGCGCCGGGTTCACGCCTTCTGTCCTATCTTGCTTTCGGTGCCGGCCAGGAGGCGGACGAGGTTCTGCCGATGCTTCCACCACAAGACGATGGCGAGCACCAGAAAGACCGCGGCCTCGGCCGGACGGCCGAACCCCATCAGCAGAAACGGCGAGAGCGCGGACGCCACCAGCGCTGCCGCCGAGGACAAACGAAGCGCGAAGGCCACCGCCAGCCACAGGAGCGAGAAGGCGACGCCCACGGGCCACGAGATGCCGAACAGACAACCGAGGAAGGTCGCGACGCCCTTGCCGCCCCGAAAGCCGAGCCAGACCGGAAACAGATGACCCATGAAGGCTCCCGTAGCCGAAAAGAGCGCCGCGAGGTCGCCGCCGATATACCGTCCCAGGAGGACGGCCGCAGTGCCCTTCAGGCCGTCGAGCACCAGCGTGGCGGCGGCGAGGTCCTTCCGGCCGGTCCGAAGCACGTTGGTGGCACCGATGTTGCCCGAGCCGATGGTCCGGATGTCAGCCGTGCCACCAAGCCGGGTCAGCAACAGGCCGAACGGGATCGAGCCCAGCCCATACCCGAGGAGAGCGGCGGCGAGATCGATCCACCCCGGTTGTCCCAATGATCCGCCCCGCTTGCTGCCTGCTCGATCGTAGGCGGCAGGAGGCGTTGGGGCAATATGCGGCGGGCGACCCGCGCGGGGGAACGGCCGCCGGCCGGCGCCCGTCCCGACATGTCCAGGCCTCGGTTGTGCTATGGGCTGGCTCTCATGCGCCACAAGCCTTCCCGATCCTCAGTCCCGCCGCCGGTTCGGCACAAGCTGCTGTCGGTGCAGGTGCTCCGGGCGCTGGCGGCCCTGAGCGTCGCCGTACATCACGCAGGCTACGATGCGGACACCATCGCCCGCTCGGTCGGGCTGGCGCCCCTTGGCATCGACGATGTCTTCGACGCGGCTTTCGGGATCCATCTTTTCTTCGTGATCTCGGGCTTCATCATGGTGCGCACGGCGCGCGGTTTCGGTGAGCCCGGCGCCTCCCGGCGTTTCTTCGCACGCAGGATCCTGCGTGTGGCGCCCCTCTATTGGTTGACGACAACCCTCGTTCTCGTGGGCGCCGCCCTGGCACCGAACCTGCTCAACAGCCCGATCGACGGGTGGAGCCTATGGCTCGGCTCCTATCTGTTCATTCCTGCGGCGCGCATCGACGGCGAGATCAGGCCGGTGCTGGGCCAGGGCTGGACCCTCGACTACGAGATGTTCTTCTACGTGGTCTTCGCCCTTGGGATGATGCTGCGGCGGCGCCCCGCGCTCTGGTTCATGGCTGGAACCCTCATCGGACTGGGGATCGCTGGCCGGCTGTTTCAACCCTCAAGCCCGGTTCTCGTCGTGTGGACGAACAGCCTGCTGATCGAGTTCCTGCTCGGCATCGGGGTAGGCCTCGCGCAAGAAGCCGGTCTGCGGATCGGGGCTCTGGCGGCCTCGACGCTGGTGCTCGGCGGGCTGGGGGCGGCCATCCTGCTTGGACCGGGCGTCGGCGGGGCGATGGGCCTCGACCCGTGGATAGCGGGCGGCCTCCCGGCCAGCGCGATCCTCGCGGCTTGTGTGATCGGACCTGCGTGGCGCCCCTGGCCCGCGGTGCTCGCCCTCTCGGCCTTGGGCGACGCCTCCTACAGCCTCTACCTCACGCACCCTTTCGCGATCCGACTGCTGCGGGTCGGCTGGGCGTCAGCCGTCGGCGGGCTCTGGCCTGTGAGCCTGTTTGCCCTGGTCGCGACCGCCGCGG
>CAXSEU010000234.1:0-6051 GCA_964236485.1 uncultured Lichenihabitans sp.
TCGAAGGAAACCGTGTCCTGACGGCCGGCCATTGCGTCTATGCCTTCCGAACCCACCGCTTCCTGCCTCCCGACGCGGTCCATGTACTGCTTGGCTATGCGCGGGGGGCGTATCGGACCCACGCCCGCGTCGTGCGCTACCGTCTCGGCCCCGGCTACGATCCCGAAGCTGAACGCCGGACGGCAGGCGCGGACTGGGTGGTGCTCGACCTCGCCGATCCCTTGCCGGCCGATGTCAGGCCCTTGCGGCTTGGCCGGCTGCCCACCGGGGCGGATCGCGGCATCATGCTGGCCGGCTTCGCCCGCGACCGGGCTTTCGTGCTGACCGCGGACGGCGACTGCCACATCACCGGGACCGTCGAGCCCGGCGGGCTGATCGCGCATGACTGCATCATCCAGCCGGGCGATTCGGGCGCTCCCTTGCTCCGGCGGTCCGGCCCCGGAGCCGACGCGACGATCGTCGGGATCGCGATCGGCATCTGGCACACCCAGAAGGGTGCGGTCGGCACCGCCGCGCCGCTTCCCGCGGACCTGCTCGATGAGGGTGGTCGAAACTGAGCGGCGCGGATGCGTTCACTCCCGCCGGTCCAGATCCGGCGGAAACCGATGCAGCCCGTCGGGTCCAAGGACCAGAGGCGCGACGCGGCGGACGGCGGACAGTTCAAGCGGCGCGTAAAGGTGTGGAAACAAGGCACCGCCGCGCGACGGCTGCCAGCACAGGGCAGTCCCGAGATCCTCTGCCTGCACCGCGACCAGCAGCAGATCGGGGACTCCCGCAAAATGCTTTCGCGCGGTCTCGCGCACCTGCGCCCCAGTGGAAAAATGAATGAAGCCATCCGCGAGGTCGGCCGGTGCGCCTTCGAAGCGGCCTTGCGCCGCGGCGAGACCCCACAGGGCGGCGGGAACGATCTTGTAGATGATGGACACGGCGGCTCGAGCTCGCTTTGATGGCCGGGGATGCGGCACACGGCATATTCGATTCCCCGGCGGTTGTGTCGTAAAGCCCTCGTGA
Organism: uncultured Lichenihabitans sp.; assembly: GCA_964236485.1. Classification (GTDB taxonomy): domain Bacteria; phylum Pseudomonadota; class Alphaproteobacteria; order Rhizobiales; family Beijerinckiaceae; genus Lichenihabitans. The sequence goes on from CAXSEU010000234.1 coordinate 1,012, forward strand.
GGGCTCGCGGGCTCGATGGCCGAGGCAGGTCGAACGGAGGGTGGACGCCGATGGATCAGGGAGTGCAAGAGGCCCGGCAGGACCGCGCCGGCGGCGTCAAATTCGCGATGGCGTTCGGGGCCCTCGGCATCGTCTACGGCGACATAGGAACCAGTCCGCTCTACGCCATGAAGGAGGCCGTGAGGGCCGCATCGGCCGGGGGCGCCGCGCCGGCGGAAGCGGCCACCGGCGCGGTGTCGATCATCTTGTGGTCGCTGATCCTGATCGTCTCCGTCAAGTATGCGGTGCTGATCATGCGGGCAGACAACCGCGGCGAAGGGGGCATCGTGGCCATGCTGGCGCTGTTGCACGCCCGCGAGCGGCCGGGCCGTGCCGGCGGAGCGCTTCTGGTCACGGGGTTGATCGGCGCCGCCCTGCTCTACGGCGACGGCGCCATCACGCCGGCCATCTCGGTGCTCTCCGCCCTCGAAGGGCTGACGGTCGATGCCCCCTCGCTCGGCCGGTACGTGGTGCCGCTCACGATCGTCATCCTGGTGGGGGTATTCCTCGTGCAGCGGCGCGGCACCGGCTTCATCGGCGGCATCTTCGGCCCGGTCATGCTGCTGTGGTTCGCCGTGCTCGGTCTCCTCGGCCTTGGCGGCATCCTGGGCGAACCCCGCATCCTCTTCGCACTCGACCCGAGCCATGCGCTCCGGTTCATGATCCATGCCGGCCCGTCGGTCAGTTTCGCGGTGCTGGGCGCGGCCTTCCTCGCGGTGACCGGGGGCGAGGCCATGTATGCCGACATGGGGCACTTCGGGAAGGGCCCGATCCGGCTGGCTTGGTTCTCCGTGGTTCTGCCCTGCCTGGTGCTCGACTATTGCGGCCAGGGCGCGTTCCTGCTCGGCCACCCGGGTGAGACATCGAACCCCTTCTTCGCGATGGCACCCGCCTGGGCCCACTTGCCGCTGGTCGGGCTGGCGACCGCCGCCACGGTGATCGCCAGCCAGTCCATCATCTCGGGCGCCTTCTCCCTCACCCAGCAGGCCGTTCAGCTCGGCTTCCTGCCGCGCCTGCACGTCACCCACACGGCCTCGGACGAGATCGGGCAGATCTACATCCCGATCGTCAACTGGCTGCTGGCCGCGGGGACGATCAGCGCCGTCCTCGCCTTCGGCTCCTCGGATGCGCTGGCGGGTGCCTACGGCATCGCGGTCTCGGCGCTGATGATGATCACCACGGTGCTGGCCGCGCTCGTGGCCCTGCAATGGGGCTATAACCCCGCGGCCGTTCTGGCGGTGAACGGTGCGTTCCTGGTCATCGACCTCGTCTTCTTCGCAGCCAATTCGGTGAAGCTGTTCGAGGGCGGCTGGTTCCCTCTGTTGATCGCCTTCGCGGTGGCCTTCCTGATGATGACCTGGCGCCAGGGCCAGATGCTGCTCGAGACCAAGCGAGCGGCGCTGCGCGAGCCGGACGAGCGCCTCGCCGCGCTGGCGGGCGAAGGGCTGATCCGGCTGCCCGGAACCGCCGCCTTCCTGACCGCCGCCGTCACCGGCATGCCCCTGCCGATGTCGCACTTCATCAACACCAGCGGGGCGCTGCAAAAGCGGGTCCTGCTGGTCACGGTATTGATCGGCGAAAGGCCGCGCGTGGACGAGGCCAAACGGGTCGAGGTGGTGCCGGTGGCCGATGGCATGTCGCGCCTGATCCTCCACTTCGGCTTCATGCAACGCCCCTCGGTCGAAGACGGCGTGCGGCTCGCCAAGGCGCAGGGCCTGCTCGACGATGTCGATCCCGAGACGATCTGTTACTTCCTCGGACGCGAGACGGTGGTGCCCTCTGCCCTGCCCGGCATGGCGGAATGGCGCGAGTCGATCTACGCCTTCTTGCAGCGCAACTCGGAGCGCACCGGCGTGTGGTTCGGCATCCCGACCGCGCGGGCGGTCGACATCGGGCTCGAGATCGAGATTTGAGAGAAGGGAGGCGGGTGAGTTAGAAGCACTGCGGTGAGCCTTCGATCGGAAGGCGACAGGCGCTGCCAGCAGCATCTCGACCAACCCGCACGAAGCCTGTGCGGGCCGGCTGAACCTCCATGCTGTTTCGTCCCGAGGCCATCATACCCCGCGGGTGGGCAGCCGTCGGCGGCGAACCGGACCCCGACGTGTCGCGCGCTGCCGACCGACCAGGGCAGTCCAGCCGGCAGACGAACCGGGGTTGACAGGGCCGAAGTCCCCAACCCATATGCGCGAACCGTCAGGGCGGAAGGCCGTCGGCCGACCGTCATGGGGATGGCTTGGAGGAGTGTCCCGAGCGGCAAAGGGGGCGGACTGTAAATCCGCTGGCTACGCCTTCGTAGGTTCGAGTCCTACCTCCTCCACCACCAGCGCCTTGCGCCTGCGTTCATACTTTCCCATTTATACCTTCCCTGCAAGGGGATAGGCTTGTCTTCCCTTCCCGCATCGGCGGGAGACGGTCCATGCCTTCCCGTATCGAGTCGGGTATGCAGGCAGGGTATGGCGTGAACAGAACCGGGTATGCTGGGAGAGGCCCGTGCTGACGGACGTTAAGGTGCGCAAGGCAAAGGCTGCCGAGAAGCCCTACAAGCTCGCCGATGGCGGTGGCCTGCATCTCTACGTGACCCCTGCTGGCGGGCGCCTCTGGCGGTTCCGCTACGAGTTTGGCGGCAAGGAGAAGCTGCTCTCCCTCGGCGCGTACCCGGCCCTCGGATTGGCTGAAGCCCGAGCGGCACGCGACGATGCGAAGGCCGCGCTTCGGAGTTCGCGCGACCCTGCGGTGGTCAAGAAACAGAAGCAGCTTGTCGCCACCAAGGAGAGCGCGGAGACGTTCGAGGCTATGGCCCGCGAGTGGTATGCGCTTCAGGGCGAGAGATGGTCCCCAACTCACGCGGCCGACGTCATGAAGACGCTGGAACGGGACGTTTTCCCGGAGATTGGCCGAATGCCGATCCGCCAGCTGACGGCGCCGGACGTCCTGGGGCTCGTCCGGAAGATGGAGGCCCGTGGAGCGAAGGAGACGGCGCGCCGGGTACGCCAACGGATATCGGCCGTCTGCCAGTTCGCCATGGCCACAGGTCGCGCTGACCTCGATCCGGCGGTTGCTATCAAGAGCGTGATGGCGCCGTTGCGGAAGGGGCGCCAGCCGGCAATCACTGATCTCGAGGAAGCGCGCAAGATGCTGGCGCGAGCGGATGCGGAGCCCGCCCACCCGGTGACGAAGCTCGGAATGCGTCTTCTGGCAATCACGGCCGTGCGGCCGGGTACTCTCACGGGTACACCTTGGACGGAATTCGACAGCCTCGATCTCGATGAGCCCGTCTGGCGCATTTCGGCCGCGAGGATGAAGCTGCGCCTGCATCAGAAGGACGATGAGGCCAGAGATCACCTCGTGCCCCTGCCCCGCCAGGCCGTCGAAACCATTGAGGCGATCCGTGCCCTGACGGGCCGCGGGCCTTACGTTCTTCCGAACGGCCGCAGCGCCCATAAGACGATGTCGGAGAACGCGCTCGGGTACCTCCTCAACCGGGCCGGGTATCACCACAAGCACGTCCCGCACGGATGGCGATCGACCTTCTCGACCGTGATGAACGAGCGGCATCCGGCTGATCGCGCCATCATCGATCTGATGCTGGCGCACACCCCGAAGGAAAAGGTGGAGGCGGCGTATAACCGGGCCTCGCACCTGGAGCGACGGAAAGAGCTTGCCCAGATATGGGCAGACCTCATCATGGAGGGGCTGCGGCCTGCGGCCGAGTTGCTGGAGCTACGGAGGCGCGGCGTCGAGCAAGCTGAAGCAGCCGAGTAGGATGCACGGGAAGGGCGATTATCGTGCATCCGTGTAGAGGGAGAACGACCGGTGCCTGCTCAGATCAAGGTCGACCTGATCGTGGGCCGTTCGCCGCTCTTCGGCATATGTGCTCGGCGCGTGACGGTTCATTGAGCCACACCTTCGGACCAGTATGAAGCCCCGCCGGTCATCATTCTGAACCGTCGTCGCTAAGGTCAATTACTTCGTGGAGCGCCATCACGCGATAAGCCTTCGGCCGGCCTCCTACAGTCTCGACATTGACGTCGACTATGAAACCGACCTCATAGGGATTCTGTCCGGGGGCCTTGATCTGAGCTTTTATTTGGTCGCCTGCCAGTTGCGAAACGTACACGACTTTATGCGGTTTGGTGTCGATCGACTCGACGATGCCAAGGTCTCCAGTCGGCTTGCCCATTCTCGCGGCGCTAGCTTTTGTCTGCTGGAAGACCAGTAGGACCTTGGGATGCTGGGCCTGCTCCTTGCGTTCTCGCTCTAATCGTTCCGATGAAAGGTTCTCAATGGCGGTCTGCGCCTGAAGCTTTTCGATCTTGAACTGCTCCACGCTGCCGTCGGGGCGATCGGTCCTGGCAGTGAAACTGAGCGATCCCTTAGGATCCTGAGCTATCACAGCAGCCAGATCGTGAAGGTTTTTGACCGAACTGGCAGACAAGGATGCGTTGCGCTCGCCTTGCTTGAAATATGGACCCATCAAGTCCTTCAGGTTTTTGACGAAGCCCAGGGTGGCCATCACCTTTTCCTGGGAAGGAATGAACGGCTGGATCCAAGCCAGTTGAGGGTAGACCTCAATGATCGTGGAGCCTTTGCGAACGTCGGATATGAGCAGACGAGTTTCCTCGGGCTCAACAGTTGGAAGCACGCGCCGCAGGTGCTTTTCGTACTCGTCTGACAACGCCGCCAACGCATCCGTCAGCCGATACAAATCGACAGGGTCAGCGTGCTCGATGGCGATAACGAGCGAAGGCCAATCCGAGGGAGGTTGCGTCATCGAGCTTCGCATCCTGAGGAGGCCAAAACGGCTCACCCATCGACGCAATGTCTCGCGAACACCGATGGCGATCAAGGTGGACACATTGCTCAACAGCAATCACCCCCGCTCTGCCTTGCGCCCCGTCATCTCTTCCCAGCGGCGGACGGCGGTGTCGACGTAGACCGGGTCGATCTCGATGGCATGCACGACGCGTCCAATGGACTGTGCCGCGACGATGGTCGTACCCA
>CAXSEU010000235.1:0-3908 GCA_964236485.1 uncultured Lichenihabitans sp.
GGGTTACTGGTCGTGAACGCTGCCGGACAGGTCGACGTCGAGGCGTCGCTCACCCGTCTACGCGACCGTCCGGTCAGTTACCGCGGCGGTGTTACCACCCCGCTCGAAAGTGTTACCGAGGAAGGTAACGAGCCGGGACCCGGTAACAGTCGGGCCGAGGCTCCACCCGACCCGGCCGATTTTGCACTCGACGACCCCGACCTTCCGACGGCGGAGGCCATTCGGCGAAAGGAAAACTTTCTCGGCTTGTTGCGGCGTCACGAGTACCAGGTTGCGCAAGGCGCCTACGTGCGCAAGGCCGACGTGACGAAGCACTTCTCGACCGCCTTCACCGGCTTTCGTCGCCACTTTCAAAACGCGCCGGCACGCTATGTCGCAGAAATGGCGGCTCGGCTCGGGATCGACGCGGGCGCGCTCCATGTCGAGATGGATCGCATGATTGCGGCGACGCTCAGTGAGATGTCGGCGCCGATCACCCGCCGCTAAGTGCCTCCGCAACAACCTGTTCACTCCGCCCGCTACTTTGGCGCGCGGACGCGAACCCATGTCTAGAAAGGAATTGCTTATGTTCAAAAAGTCCCCCATCGGCGCCCTCGAGGCTGATCTCGCCGCCCTCACCAAGCGCGGGGCCGGCCTGGAAAAGCGCCGCGACGATGCGGCGGCCGCACTTCTCGCCGCGACCGCCGAGCGGCGCCGGCTGCTCACCGAACACGATGACCCCTCGGCGGCCGACCTCGCCAAAGTCGACGCGGCCGTGCGGGACGCTGTGGATGCCCGCGATGCCTCGGTCGATGCTCTCGGCGAAGTCGACAACCGCGTCGCCGAGGTACGCTCCGCCATCGAGCGGCTGAAAGCGACGGCGGAGTGCGAGCGCCAAGCCGTCGCCATCGAGGCCAGCGCCAAGGCAGCGGACGCCGCGATTGACCGCATCCGGAAGGCGGCGGGTGAGATGGATTCCGCGCGCCGCGATCTTGTGTCGGCGCTCTTGCCCGAGGCCGTCGATTGCTACGCGCCGCCAAGCAATCCCGGCGATTGGGGACCGCGTTACCTGACGAAGGTGCTGTATTTCAACGATCGCGGCCAGCCGATGCCGGATGACTTGGACCCCGAGCAGGTCGCGGCCCGCATCGTGGGGCATCTCGTTTCTGGCGCCCTCCCTGGCTTGGGGATCGCCCGTCTGGAAGACACGAACGAGCGCAAGGCGAATGGCCAGCCTACGAGCGTCCTCGCTCCGGTCGACGGCAACGTGGCGCGGTCGCTCATCTCAGACCCTATGCGCGCTGCGGCAGCTAAGGTGCGAGCCGGGGTTGCCGAGATGACGTCTTCCAACAAAGCCGCGCACCGTAGCCGTGCGGTCCGATGGACGACAGATGCGAATGGTCGAGCGACGGACAGCGAGGGCAAGCTCGTTGACGGTCTGGGCTTCTACGTCGACGAGGCGGACGCGCCTGTGCCCGCTCCCCCAACCAGCGGGACCGCTCCAGTCTACATCCGCGAATATCTCAGCCCCGGCGTGGAACGGCTCATCCCCGTCGCGCCCGAAGCCGCCTGAAGGAGGCTGCCACCGTGCCCGTCACTACTATCAATGGCGAACTCTATCTCGACGGCGACGTCGGCGACTGCGGTTTCCCGGAACACTTTACCGCCAAGGAGGTTGCCCAGGCTCTCGGGAGCATGGGCACTCGCTATCCAGCGAAGGTCCGCCTGAACTCGGGGGGCGGTATCGCCACTGAAGGGCCGGCTATCGCTGCGGCGTTCCGCGCGCACAAGCCCGGCGTAGAGGTCTGCATCGCAGGGATAGCGGCCTCGGCCGCGACGCTCGCGACTTGCGGGGCGAGCCGTTGCACGATCGGCTTCGGGTCCATTTTTATGATTCACGAGGCCTCCGGCTTTACGGTGGGTCCGGCCGATCTCCACCGCAAAGCTGCCGCTGAGTTGGAGGTGCTGAACGACGCCGCAGCCAATTCTTACGCTGCGAGGACGAAGCGTCCGGCGAGTGAGATGCGAGAGCTGATGCGAGCGGAGACGTGGATGCTTGCTGAAGACGCCGTTGCTCGTGGCTTCTGTGATGCCGTGGTCGGAGCGCCCGAGGCTCACCCCGCCATGGCGCGCTTCGACTACACCAAGTACCGCCACCCGCCCGCCGCCCTGAAAGCTCAGGCCCTAGCCGCCAGGCGCACGGCGTCCGAAGTCAAGGCCCAGCGCGAGGCGTGGGGCGCAATCGCTGACCTCTGCCTCGAAGCCGGGCGCACCGACATAGCGTCCGACCTCATTATGGCGAATGTGTCTGTGGAGGAAGCACGCCGCCGCGTGGAAAAGGCGAAGGCTCAAGCCGAAGGTGCCCGGCTCGGCCGCGAAAGCATGCTCAAGGTCATTGAGCGCACGTACGGCAAAGACGCGCGAGCCAAGGCCGAAGCTCGGCTCACCCTCCGGCGGGGCTGATGGGCGACGTCGTTTCGTTCCGTCGGCCCAATCGGGCCGGGGACGCCTATGTTGCCGAGGTGCGCGAGCTGTGTTGGCTCGCACGCATTCCCGATGCGGCCGAACGCTACATTCGCCGCCGCACGCCGATCCCTGACGTGCTGAGCGACTGCATCGTCGCCGTGTTCGGCAAGCGCTTGCCACGTGATGCGGCCCGCTACATGGCGAACCTGACCGGCCGAGCCGGCAACGCCCGCCATGCTCTTCCCCTTCATCCCGGTCCGTACGGCATCCGCCGCCGCCCGGACTGAGGTCTCTTCGTCCGGCTCACCGCTCGGCACACCAACGCGCGGGGTGGCACCGCCCGGCACCTTTCCACCAGGAACCATCATCATGAACCGAGACACCATCATCGCGCCCTCACCGGGCGAACGCCTCATCGCGCGCGTCCGCACCGCCGCGGCCGAGGAACGTCGCCGCTTCGAGGCGGTGCGCGACGCTCTCAAAAAGGAAGATGCACGCCGCGCCGCCACTCTCGAAACCATGCGGCTCGACTTGGCCCGACAGGATCTCACCTTAGGCCACATGCGTGCGATGCCCCGTCCTGCGCTTCTGAAACCCTGCATCCGGCTTTGAAAGGATCATTCACCATGTCCGATACCACCGTCCCGCTCGGCTCTGACGGCTTCCCGCTTCGCAGCCCGGCTGGGGTGCCGACGCCAGCCGCGCCTGAGCCTGTTGCGCCGGCTCCGCCCAAACCCCGGTTCGTGTCGGGCCTGGAGCTTGAGGCGAAGGTGATGCTCGGCTTCCCGATCGAGTACGACGGGAAGGTCTACGACGCGGTGACGGTGCGGCGGCTCACGATCGGCACCCTTGCGGAGTTCCTGGAAGCTCGCGGCGAAGAACCGCGGGCAGCTCCCGTCTTCCGATATCCGATCTACTTCGATGCGGGCGGAGCACCGATGCCCGACGTCGTGATGGACGCTCTCGAAATGTCCGACCACGCGAAGATCAGGGCCGCGACTGATCGTTTTTTGCCGCCAGGTTTGATGGGCGCGGGGGCCTGACGGCAACCGTCGCCGAGTGGGAAGACGTAGCCACGATGGTCATGCGAGCTTTGCCCGGCATCACCCTCGCTGACGTCCGCCGCATGCACTTCGCCGAGCTCGCGCGGTGGTGGGAGCGGTCTCGCGCCATCCTCGAGGGCACCGAACAGGACAATTGACCATGAGCAGGATCGAAACCGCCACGCTGCGGATGTTGCTCCAAGACGACATGTCGGCCGCCGCCAGCAAGGTCGCGGCGTCGCTCAAGGGGGTGACCTCCGCCGAGCTTGGACTCGTCAAGGAGAGCGAGAAGCTTAGCTCGGCTTCCCGGCACCTTGAGCAGTTCGAGAAGGTCCGGCAGGTCTTCGCCAGAAGCCGGGCTGACTTCAATGCCGCGCGGGAAAACGTGCAGCGCTTGGCAACCGAGTTCGGGAGGGCGGA
>CAXSEU010000235.1:3918-6047 GCA_964236485.1 uncultured Lichenihabitans sp.
TACCCGGACGTCGAGAGCGCGGAGCAGGCCCGGAAGGCCGTATCGGCCACCTCTGCCAGCTTCGATAAGCAGAAGACGAAGCTCGTCGAGACCAAGCGGGCCTTCGAGGAACTGACGGGCGGCCCATTGCGCAATGTCGCGACGGCGCAGGAACGGCTCCGGCATCAGACCGACGAGACCACAGCCTCAATCAAGCGGCAGATCACGGCCACGGCCGAGGCGGCTCAGCGCGAAGCCGCGCTGGTGAAACAGCAGCAGCTCGCCGCCGTGGAGGCGCGGAAGATGACCCGGAGCCGTGGGGTGCGGCACGGCGACGCGTCGACGCTCGGCGGCTTGGCCGGCTTCTACATTGCGCATGAGTTTGAGGAAGGAGCCCGGCGCGCGATCGAGCAATATCGCGAATTCGACAAGGAGCGCCGCTACGGTGGCGTCGTCATGGGGCTGAATTATGAGCAGCAAAAGCCCCTGATCGAGCAGGCCATCCATGGCGGCGGCACGTCCAAGTTCAACGATATCCAGTGGCTCGAAAGCCAGCGTGAGCTTGCGGCCCGGGGTTATTCCAAGGACCAGGTCCTGGCCTTCACGCCGATCGCCAAGGACCTGGCGCAGGCGCTCGACGTAACGATGCCCGAAGCCGTGAAGGCGCTTGAGGGCTCGTTGCTCGGGTTCGGCAAGGACACGAGCACCTTCGACAAGGCTGTCGCGGCGGCGCGGCGCACGGCGGACCTCGAGGTGAAGGCGTCGAAGATCTCAGGAGCGAAATTCGAAGATATCGTGGCGTGGTATAAGCGCGGCGCGGCGCCGGCCCGGATGGGCGGCCTGTCGGAAGAGAGCCTGCTCGCCTTCGGTGCCATTTCGAAGAAGGCGAACCTCGACGGCGACGAAGCCTCGACGGCATTCCGGGCGCTGGTCAAGAACCTAATGACCCCGACGGCCGAGGCCCGCACGGCCATGATGGCTGGGGGAATCGACTTCGGGAAATACCAGGCCGCGCCGAAGGCCATGAACCTGCCCGGCTTCGTGTCCGAGGTCGCGCGCAAGTACGGAGTTCAACTCGACGCGTCCACACAGGCGGGGCTTGGTCACCTTTTCTCAGACCGGACGCTGCTCGGCGACGCTTCCCGGTTCACCCCGGCCGTCACGCAATATCTGAAGGGTGCGCTCGGCGGCAACGATGCGAAGGGCCTCAAGAGCATCGCGGGCCTCGCCGGTCGGTATCGCGACGACAGCGTCGGCAAGGTCGACGTCAACCGGCTGATGACCGACGTCATGGCCGCCATGGCTTCGAACCCCGCACTGGCGAACGCCATCTTCGGCGGCAAGCAGGGCGGCAAGATCTTCTCGGCCCTCGGCGATCCGGCGCTCTTCAAGAAGATCATGGGCGAGCTGCTGAACGAGAGCCAGGGCTACGCCAAGAACGTCAGCGACGCCCGCATGGCCGGCTTCGACGGGGCCGTGTCCATGCTGCAGGGTTCCCTCCTGAACCTCGAGGGAGCGGTTGGCCGCGCGTTCGACAACGATGGCAAGGGCGGCTTCCTGACCGATGCCACGCGGGCTGCGGCGACGTTCACCCAGGCGCTCGCGGAGGCCGATCCGGAGATCTTGAAGCTGGGCACCGAGGCCGCTGCCGCTGCAGCCGTTTGGGGGACTCTGAAAGGCGCGGGGTGGCTCAAGGGTGGCTTCGGCCTTCAGGGTGCGGCCACGCACCTCGACGAGTCGGCTTTGGCGCTGAAGGAGGCTGCGGCGTCCCTTCACGGCGGCGGCCTAACCCCTCCCGTGGAACCAGGCAAACCGACAGCTCCGGAAGTCGTGAAGCCCGGCAAACTGGCGGAACCGTTCCTCGGCAAGGGTGGCTGGAAGGGCACGGCCGAGGCTGGCCTTCGCGGCGGCATCGTGGGCGGGCTTGTCTATGGGGCCGGCGAGGCCGCCATTCGCGAGTTTCAGGACCGCGTGCTCGGGTGGACTGCGCAGGACCATGAGCGGGTGGACTCGTACAGCACCGCGAAAGATCTCGACAAGACGCTCGGCGACGCTTTCGGCCGGGTGACGGACAAGCCGGCCGGTTCCGATCCATACCGCGGCGGCGCGCGGGCCGCGATCGACCGACGAGCCGAACTCGGCCGAGATGA
>CAXSEU010000236.1:0-4384 GCA_964236485.1 uncultured Lichenihabitans sp.
CCCACTTGGCCACTTGCATCACCACCCCCTGGATATACCTCCGTTTTGTATATCTGACGGCGACACCCGTCTACGCACCGGCGAGCCGCCTCGATCCGAAAGACCGACTCGGCCCGCATGGCCTTCGCGCCCGGGCCCGGATAGGATCAGGTGCAACACCGAGCCCCCGCGAGCCATGCCCCTTACACGCCCCGTTCAAGCCGGCGACCACGTCTTCCTGGTCGACGGCTCATCCTTCGTGTTCCGCGCCTATTTCCAGTCGATCCGCCAGGACAAGAAGTACAATGAACGGATCGACAAGCTGCCGACCGGCGCGGTACGGCTGTTCTGCACCAAGCTGCTGCAGTTCATTCGCGAGGGCGCAATGGGGGCGATGCCCACCCATCTCGCCATCATCTTCGACAAGTCCGAGAACTCGTTCCGCAAGGAACTCTACCCCGCCTACAAGGCGCACCGGAACGAGCCGCCGGACGACCTCATGCCGCAGTTCCCGCTGATGCGAGAGGCCGTGCGGGCCTTCGGGCTCACGCCCGTCGAGCAGGATCGCTACGAGGCGGACGACCTCATCGCCACCTACGCGAGGCACGCCCGCGAAGCGGGGGCAGACGTCCTGATCGTCTCCTCCGACAAGGACCTGATGCAGCTCCTCGGCGAGAAGGTGTGGATGTATGATCCCGCCTCCGGGGTTCCCGGCGCCGCAGGCTCGCGCGACGAGCGGCGGATCGGCCCGGCCGAGGTCGTGGACTATTTCGGGGTGCCGCCCGAACGCGTCGTCGACGTCCAGGCCCTGGCCGGCGACAGCACCGACAACGTGCCGGGCGCGCCCGGCATCGGCATCAAGACCGCCGCCCAACTGCTGGGCGAGTTCGGCGACCTCGACGCCCTGATGGCGCGCGCCCACGAGATCAAACAGCCCAAGCGCCGCGAGGCGCTGACGCTGCCCGACAACGTCGAGCGGGTTCGCATCTCCCGCCAACTCTGCAAGCTCTCGGACGATGTCGCCCTCGATGTTCCCATCGAGGCGCTGCGCCTGCCGGATCCCGATCCGGCGCGGCTCGTCAGCTTCATGAAGGCGCTGGAATTCACCACCCTGGCGCGCCGCGTCGCGGAGATTCACGGAGTCGACCTCCACGCGATCGATCCGGACCCGGCACTGCTCGGCCCCGGCGCCTGGCGGTCCCGCAACGGCGGCCCGGCGGCGCCAGTCGATGAAACGGCTGCCATCACGGCCATCGAGACCGGTCTTCCCGACGAGCCCCAAGAACCGGGCTCGGCCGTCGCGAGCGAAGCTCAAGCCGGGCCTCCCCCGGCGGCGGCGGCTCCAGGCTCGCCGGGCGCACTCGCGGCGGCCCGCCGGGCCGAGGCCCTCCGCTCGGTCATCGATCACACGGCCTATCGAACGGTCGTCACCATCGAGGAGCTCGAAGGCGAGGTGGCAAAGGCCTTCGAGGCCGGCACGGTGGCGCTCGATATCGAGACCACCGCGCTCGACGCCCGCCGGGCCGAGATCGTCGGCATCGCGCTCGCCACGGCGCCCGGCGAGGCCTGTTACATCCCGCTAGGCCATCGCGCGCAGGGCGAGGGCAGCCTCTTCGGCGACGGCGACCTCCAGCCCGGACAGATCCCGCTCCAGCCGGCGCTGGCCACGCTGAAGCCCCTGCTCGAGGCGCCCGGCGTGCTCAAGATCGCGCATGACATGAAATACGACTGGCTGGTCTTCGCCGAACACGGCATCGAGGTGGCGCCGGTCGACGACATCATGCTGCAGAGCTACGCCCTCGACGCCGCCGCGACGGCCGACGGTCACGGCATGGAGGATTTGTCGAAACGCCACCTCGGCCATCAGCCCATCGCGTTCAAGGATCTCGCCGGGTCGGGCAAGGCCTTCATCGGCTTCGCCCGCGTCGCCATCGACAGGGCCACGGCCTATGCGGCCGAGGACGCGGACGTGGCGCTCCGGCTCTGGCGCATGTTGAAGCCACGCCTCTCGGCCGAGCGGATGACCGCCGTCTACGAGACGCTGGAGCGTCCCATGGTCCAGACGCTGGCCCGCATGGAACAGCGCGGCATCGCGATCAACACGGCGATCCTGTCGCGCCTCTCGGGCGATTTCTCGCAGACCATGGCGCGCCTCGAAGCCGAGATTTACGAGCACGCCGGCGAGACGTTCAACCTCGGCTCGCCCAAACAGCTCGGCGACATCCTGTTCGGCCGCATGGGCCTGCCCGGCGGCAAGAAGACCGCCACGGGCGCCTGGTCGACCTCCGCCCGCATCCTCGACGACCTCGCCGAGACCGGCAACGGCTTTGCCCGCCTCATGCTCGAATGGCGGCAGGTCTCGAAACTGAAATCGACCTATACGGATGCGCTGCCGACCTTCGTCGACCCGAAGACGAAGCGTGTCCACACCTCGTTCGCGCTCGCCGCCACGACCACCGGCCGGCTGTCCTCTTCCGATCCCAACATCCAGAACATCCCCATCCGCACGGAAGCCGGGCGCAAGATCCGCACCGCCTTCGTGGCGACGCCCGGCAACAGGCTGGTCTCGGCCGATTATTCGCAGATCGAACTGCGGCTGCTGGCCCATATCGCGGACATCCCGCAGCTCAAACAGGCCTTCGCCGAAGGCCGCGACATCCATGCCATCACGGCCTCCGAGATGTTCGGCGTGCCGATCGAGGGCATGACCGGCGAAGTGCGGCGCCGGGCGAAGGCCATCAACTTCGGCATCATCTACGGCATCTCGGCCTTCGGCCTCGCCAATCAGCTCGGCATCCCGCGTGACGAGGCGGGGGCCTATATCAGGACTTATTTCGAGTGGTTTCCGGGCATCCGGGCCTATATGGATGCCACCAAGGCCACCGCCAAACGCCAGGGCTACGTTTCGACGCTGTTCGGCCGGCGCTGCCATTATCCGCGCATCACGGCCTCGAACCCTTCGGAGCGCGCCTTCAACGAGCGGGCCGCCATCAACATGCCGATCCAGGGCACGGCGGCCGACATCATCCGGCGCGCCATGATCCGCATGGACGCGGCGCTCGGCGCCGAGCGCCTCCGCGCCCGGATGCTGCTGCAGGTGCACGACGAACTGGTGTTCGAGGTGCCCGAAGGCGAGGTGGAGGCCACGATCCCGGTGATCCGCCGCGTCATGGTCGACGCGCCCCACCCGGCCGTCGCCCTGTCGGTGCCGCTCGCGGTCGAAGCCGGCGCCGCCGCCAACTGGGACGAGGCGCATTGACAAAGGATGGCTACGGCGCGGTCCCCGGCGCACGGCCAATCTCGCCTAAAACTTTGCCTCGCTTGGCTTGGATGGCCCGCCGAATCCATAGCCCGCCCGGTCGTGCCGGTGTATCCGAAGTGATAGGAGCCAGGCTGGCTACACCGCTCTCGTCATGCCCTGCCGACGCAGGGATCAAGGCCCCATGCCCAAGTATGCACCTCCATAGGCATAGTAACCGTAGGAATTACCCTCATAGAAGCTGGACCCATAGTACCCATAATAGCCGTAGCCGTAGTAGCTGGACCCGTAGTACCCAAAGCCGTAATACCCGCTCCCATAGTAGCTGGATCCGTAGTACCCATAGCCGTAGTACCCATAACCATAATAACTACCCGGAGCCCCGTACCCATAGACATTATAACCGTAGTAGTTATATCCACTTGCATTGAATCCATCTATGTTGTAACCATAAGCGTTATAATAATACCCACCTCTTGCGTCAAGACCATTCAGTTGGATATATTCACTCAGGTTTTGATCGGCGTAATACCCGAATGAGTCCGTCAGACCACCGTTTACATAATATCCGTACGCATTAAAGCCGAATTTATTGAAACCCTGCGCGTTGTAGACGTAAGCGGAATCATACATTCGAGCCTCCGTGCGGTTGCCAACCAAAAACGGCGCGTGTAACTATCACGTTCCACGCAATAAACTGTTCCCAGGTTTGATCTCCGATCAAGCCCGTGCTTACCCCTATACGCGCCGCTGGTATCCTTCTGCGCCGAAGCCGTTCGCCTCGAAAGCTGTTGGCCATCAGCGAGAGGGCCCAAAGCAGCTATATGTTGAAGATCGGCGCTGGCGCTGCCACGCCCGTATAGCCAATTCCCCTCAGGGCAACGTAATCCGTGGGGGTGAACACGCCCCGTACGCCTGATGCGAAATTCCCGTAACAGTCGCCTCCGAGGTTCCAGTCGCCTTGATCGCCCGACTGTCCCGATGGATCATTGAACGGCTGCTGGAGATTGTTGCCGTCGAGCGAGTATTGCGCCGGGTTGCCTTTTACGTCGAGCACACCAGGGGCTGTGAATCGAAACAGATCCATAGGTCCGAAAATGGGTTTGCCACTAAGCGGGTCGGTTTTCGCCCCACACCCCCCGATGC
>CAXSEU010000236.1:4394-6029 GCA_964236485.1 uncultured Lichenihabitans sp.
TGACCTCGCTGATCTCGTGCGCAATGGCGCTCAAGGTGTCGTACGTGCCAGGAGCGGGAGGTGACAAGAAGTCAACAGAAAAAGGGGTATTCGAATTCAGTTGAACAGTTCCGTCGTTAGTAGCACTCGTGGACAGCCCATATGCCTTCTGGAGGGATGGCGTAAGGGAGAACACGCCTCCGTTTGTCGGGTCTGTGGTCGGCATTCGGCTGGCCGCTATGTGGCTGTCGGGAGAGGTGTTCTGAAGCTGAGTGTAAAGCGCAGCGTAGCTAAATAACTTCTTCGGGGAGTTGCTCCTGGCGACTCCCCGAGCAGTACCAGATGGCATAAAAAAGCCGAACGTCATGTTGACCTGGATATCCGTCGCGAACGAGGTATTGAACAGGTTTATTGCGTAATTCACGGCGTCTATAAACCATTGCTGGTTAGTGACCGTGGAATCGAACGTCGGTACGATGTTCATGCGAGTCGACTCCCAACCGACGAGCCTCTGAGGACGGCTCTGAACCGGAGTTAGCGCCGCTTCGCGCCGACCGTCAAATTGGCACGCGGCCCCAGGGCGATATGGGCCGGCCGCCATCGGGGCGACTCAATCCAGGCTTAAGCGGAACCGAGTGAAAGTCGTGACGAGAGGATGGGGCATGTCCGGTTTGTCGCGTAGGGCTCTCGTCGCGGGTGCCGTTGCCTGCGCCTGTCCCAGAGCCTCCTCGGCCCAATCCGGGGCGCCGCCAAAATTCACCACCGCCGAACTCGTGGACAGCGGCCACCGGTTCTTCGGGTCGGTGTCGCGCGGCCTCGCGCAGGCGGTCGAGGAGGCGGGGCGCCGGTGGGGACAGCCCAACGGCTACATTCTCGGCCAGGAGGCGGGCGGGGCCTTCATCGGTGGCGTGCGCTACGGCGAGGGCTCGATGTACACCCGCAACGCCGGTGACCTCCATGTCTACTGGGAAGGGCCGTCGCTCGGCTTCGACGCGGGCGGGGACGGCGACCGCTCGATGATGCTGGTCTACAACCTGCCCTCGACCCAGGGCATCTTCCGACGGGTGGGCGGCATCGACGGGTCGGCCTATCTCGTCGGCGGCTTCGGTTTCACGGCGCTGACCGACAATCACCTTGTGGTGGTGCCGATCAGGTCCGGGGTGGGAGCGCGGCTCGGGGTGGCCCTGTCCTACCTGAAGTTCACGCCGCAACCGACCTGGAACCCGTTCTGACAGGCTGCTGCCCGTCCGCGAGGGGCTGGCGATGCGCCAGGGTTTGGACCCGCGCGTCCGGCATGCCAAGCTCGGCCGGGACGAGTTCAGGCCGGACGTGACCGCGTGATCGAACAAGCGATGGTATTCAGCCTCGGCGCCCTGACGGCCGGGCTGCTGGCACTCGCATGCCTGCCGGCGGTCTGGCGACGTGCGATCCGGCTCACGACACGCCGCCTCACCCAGCTCGTGCCGCTATCGATGGACGACATCGTCGCGGAGCGCGACGGCCTCCGGGCCGGCTTCGCGGTGGAGCAACGGCGGCTCGAGCAGAGGCTGGAGGGCATCGAGGCCCGCAGAGCCGATCTCATGGTCGAACTCGGCAGGCGCGACGTTCGTGCCGCCGCGCTGGAGGACGAGGCCCTGGAGGCGGCGGTGCGCATCG
>CAXSEU010000237.1:0-6028 GCA_964236485.1 uncultured Lichenihabitans sp.
TGGCGAGACTGTCATCCGCGGCGCGCAGCGCCTCGGCATGACCGTGGTCCGGGTTGGCGAGCTTGGAGGTGACAAAGATCGTCTCGCCCGACGCGGCACTCTGCGCGAGGGCGGCGCCGACCCCCTCTTCGTTGCCATAGGCGGCGGCCGTATCGACGGCGCGGTAGCCGGCACCGATCACCTGCCCGACCACACCGCGTGCCTCGCGGTTCGAGATCTGCCAGGTGCCGAAGCCAAGCTGCGGGATGGCGCGGCCGTCGTTCAGCGTCATGCGAGGGGTATCGGACATCGCGAGTTCCTCGTCGGTCGCGCCGGATCCTGGCGCGAGCCCCTCAATCGACAGGCCTCACCGGAAACTTAAGAGCGCCGCGATTGTTTCCGGATCGCCCGCGCCAAAGGAGCGCGATCCGACGTGGCGGAAGCCGTCCTCCTCTCCGGCCCGGAAGGTCGCCCATGGTTCTGCGCTTCGGCTACAACACCAACGGCACCGCTTCCCATCGGCTCGAGGACGCGCTGACCATCATGGCCGAGACCGGCTATCGGGGCGTGGCGCTGACGCTCGACTACAACCACCTCGACCCCTTCGCGCCGGATTGGGAGCAGCAGGCCCGGCGCTTGCGCCAGAGGCTCGACGGCCTCGGCTTCGGTTCGGTTGTCGAGACCGGCGCCCGCTTCCTGCTCGACCCGCGCGACAAGCACGAGCCGACGCTGATCAGCCAGGACCCGGCAGGCCGGGCGCGGCGTATCGCCTTCCTGCATCGCGCCATCGACATCGCCGCCGTCCTGGGCTCGGAAGCGGTGTCGTTCTGGTCCGGCGTGCCGCGCCCCGACCTCGATCGCCGCGAGGCGTGGGACTGGCTGAAGGGGGGCGCGGAACACGTGCTCGGCTATGCCGGGCGGCGCAACATGGTGGCGGCGCTCGAGCCCGGCCCCGGCATGCTGGTCGAAAGGATCGATCACTTCCTCGATCTCACGCGGGATTTGCCGGGCCTCAAGCTGGCGCTCGATGTGGGACACCTCCTCGTCACGGGGGAGCGCGATCCCGCCACGGCGGTTCGTGAACTGGCGCCGCATCTCGGCACGGTTTCGATCGAGGACATGCGGCGCGGCGAGCACGTCCACCTGCCTTTCGGACAGGGCGACCTCGACACGCCGGGCGTTCTCGATGCGCTCGAAGCCATAGATTACCGGGGGCTCGTCTGCGTCGAACTGTCGAGGGACTCTCACCATGCGGACCTGATGATGCCTCAGGCCTATAGCTACCTGCGCCTGTGCCGCGAGTTCTCCCGCGTGACGGCGGCCTGATCGACGCCCCGCCTCCGGGGCGCCCGACCGGTCGAGGCGGCGGGAATCCCATCGTCCGACGGATCTCGCTCGCGTTGGCGCATGTCGGCAACGGCGTGACATGCGCCGACCACGGGATGCTACTTCCCAATGTAGCGCTCGATCGGTTCGACCTTTTCGATGAGCCCCTTGGACTTCAGAAACGTCGCGAAGGTCGCGTAGCGCACCCCGTCGACGGCGGCCGGGTCGGCCGACAGGCGGGGCAGGGTGGCGGCCCAGGCTTTCTTGTTCAGTTCGTCGTCGAGTTTCGGATAGGCCTGCACGAAGATCGTCCAGGCCTCGTCGGGATAGTCGAGGATGTAGAGCTGCGCCTCGCCGACGGCGTCGAGGAAGTGGCGGACGAAGGGCGCCTTGCTCTTGTCGAGCGTCGTCACGAAGATCGACTCGTCGTACGGGGGAACGCCATGCTCCTCCGGGAAGAACAGCCTCGCGGGATGACCGGCAAGCTGCATCTCGAAGATCTCGAAATTGCGGTAGGCGCCCACGACGGCATCGACCTCGCCGCCAAGCAGCGGCTGTACCAGGGCGAAATTGACGTTCACGAGCTTCACGTCTTCGAGCTTGAGGCCGGCGCTCTCCAGCATGGTGCCGAGCAGCGCCGTCTCGTAGCCGGCGACCGAATAGCCGACCGTCTTGCCCTTGAGGTCGGCCAGCGACTTGATCGGCCCGTCGGCCCGCACCATCACGCTGTTCAGCGGCGTTCCGATGGAGGTGCCGACGCGCTGCAGCGGCAGGCCTGCCGCGACGTCGAGATAGAAGTTCGGCTGATAGGTCAGCGCGATGTCGCCCTGGCCGGCGGCCAGAAGGCGGGGCGGCATGGAGGGATCCGCCGGCTCGACGAAATCGACATCGAGCCCCTCGCGCTCGAAGAAGCCCTTCTGCTTGGCGACGACGATCGCGGCATGGACCGGATTGACGAACCAATCGAGCAGCAGGGTGATCTTTTCGGCCGCGACGGCCGACGTGCAGAAGGCGAGGCCGAGCAGAAGGGTCGTCGCGAAGGCGATGGGGCGCAATGTCATTCTCCGGTAGGGGGTGAAAACTCGAGCCCCGACAAGGTATCGGGGGCCCAGAAGACGAGGCGGCGGGTGAGCGCGCTGACGGCGATCCAGAGCGCCAGCGAAAACACCACCAGCACGGTGAGGCCGGCGAACATCGTGTCGGTCTGCATGCGGGCATTGGCGTGAAGCATCATCAACCCCAGCCCCGACGAGGAGCCCACCCATTCGCCCACGACGGCGCCAAGGGGTGCCACGGCGGCCGCCACGCGCAGTCCCGCCCCGAGCGTCGGCAGCGCGGCCGGCAGGCGGATGAGCAGCAGCATGTCGCGCGCGCTGGCGTGGTTGAGCCGCCCGAGTTCGATGAGGCCCTCGTCGACCCGCCGCAGCCCTTCGAAGAGGCTGGTGGAAACCGGGAAGAAGATGATCAGGCCCGCCATGGCGAGCTTCGACGCGACCCCGAACCCGAACCACACCACCAGCAACGGCGCGATGGCGAAGACCGGCAGCGCCTGAGCAATGACGAGTAGCGGGCCCAGCGCCTGTTCCAGCCGGCGGGACCCTGTCATCGCCAGGGCGACGGCGATGCCGACCGTGGAGCCGAGCAGCAGCCCGCCGATCATCTCGCCGCCCGTGACGAGCGCGTCCCGCCAAATCAGATTGAACTTCGTCACCAGCACGAAGGCGACCCGCGAGGGCGCCGGCAGCAGGTAGACCGGGACGGCGAGGAGATGCACGACGGCTTCCCAACAGCCCAGGAAGGCCGCCATGGACACGAGGGCCGACCAGGGAGCGCGCGGCGCCGTCCGACCTCGCCCTGACGCGCGGGTGTTACGGGCCGGGCTTCCGGACCGGAAGGCGGGGACGCGCGCGGCGGGAATTTCGCCCGATTGAGACAATGTCGTTCCCTCCGCCGGCATGATCCGGTTCAGGTTCCACGGGTTCCTTTCGCGTGCGAAAGATCTCAGCCCAGCCCAAGCCAGGCACCCCGACGATCGATGTTGTGTTTACTAGGGCCTTGCGCTCCGCGTTGCAATGACGCTCTTTGGGACACCACCGCTGACGATCGGCCGCGTGGTCGCCCAGTTCGAAGCCACTGGCGCGATGTCCGATGGTGGAGCTGAGCGGAATCGAACCGCTGGCCTCTGCAGTGCGATTGCAGCGCTCTCCCATCTGAGCTACAGCCCCGGCCGGCCCCGTGTGTAGTGCGGTGCTCGGGGGCGTGTCAATGCGCTTTCAAAGGTCCTGCTCGGACCAGCTTCGGGCGTCGCGCTCGATCAGCGCGATGGCGGCGGAAGGGCCCCAGGTTCCCGCCGTATAGGGTTTGGGGGCCTCGCCCGACGCCGTCCAGGCCTCAATGATGGGGTCGACCCAGGCCCAGGCCGCCTCCACCTCGTCGCGCCGCATGAACAGCGTCTGGTTGCCCCGCACGACATCCAGGATCAGCCGCTCGTAGGCATCGGGATTGCGCACCGCGAAGGCGGCCGCGAAGCTCATGTCGAGCGAGACGTGCTGCAGACGCATGCCGCCTGGCCCGGGGTCCTTGATCATCAGCCACAGCCGGATGCCCTCGTCGGGCTGCAGGCGGATCACCAGCCGATTGGGGGTCGGCGGCTCGCCCTCGAATACCGAATGAGGCACCGAGCGGAAGGTCACGACGATCTCGGAGACCCGGCTCGGCAGCCGCTTGCCCGTGCGCAGGTAGAAGGGCACGCAGGACCAGCGCCAGTTGCCGATCTCGGCCTTGATGGCGACGAAGGTCTCGGTGCGGCTCGTGGTGTCCCCGAGCTCGTCGAGGTAGCCCGGCACGGCGCCCCCGGCGGACGCACCCGCCCGGTAATGGCCTCGCACCGTCACATGACCGGCGTTCGACGCATCGATCCGCTTGAGGGACTTCAGCACCTTGAGCTTTTCGTCGCGAACCGAGTCGGCTCCGACGGAGGTCGGCGGCTCCATGGCGACGAGGCAGAGCAGTTGGAGGAGATGGTTCTGCACCATGTCGCGCATGGCGCCCGCATGGTCGTAATAATCGGCCCGGCCCTCTACGCCAAGTTCCTCGGCGACGGTGATCTGCACGTGGTCGATATGGGCGGCGCTCCACAGCGGCTCGAAGAGCGCGTTGGCGAAGCGCAGCGCCATCAGGTTCTGCACCGTCTCCTTGCCGAGGTAATGGTCGATCCGGTAGATGCTCTCTTCGGGGAAAACCCGTCCTATGGCGGCGTTGACGGCCTTGGCCGACACACCGTTCTTGCCGATGGGCTTCTCGAGCACGACCCGGGTCCGGGGCTCGACCATCCCCTGTGCTCCGAGCCGCTCGGCGATGGGCACGAAAAGCTCCGGCGCGGTGGCCAGGTAATAGACGACGATGTGCTTCGGCCGCTCGGCGACGAGCCTGGCGAGTTCGGCCCATCCCCCGGCGGACTGCGCGTCGGCCGACACGTAGTGCAGCCGGTCCAGGAAGCTTTGCAGTTGCCCATCCGACGCGCCGATGTCCTTGACGGCGTCGCGGGCCAGGGCGCGGAAGGACTCCGTGTCGAGTTCGCGCCGCGCCACCCCGACGATGCGCGCGTCGGGCGGCAACTGCCCCGCGCGATCGCGGTGCATCAGGGCCGGCAGGATCTTGCGGCGCGCGAGGTCGCCGGTGGCACCGAAGACCACCAGCGTGAAGGGCTCGACCGGGATGACTCGGCTCGTCATGGCAGGTAAATCTCTCCTTCGAGCACGTTCACAGGCTGAAGAGAAGCGGAGCTCCATACGGCCTGTGAACGTGCTCGCCTATTGAGCTGGCGTATGTCAGCACCAGCATGACATACGCTGGGGACGCGTCCGGCCCTTGCGTGCTCCCTGCCCGGTTCAGCCGCGCAAAGCAAGCCGCGAGGCCGCGCCACCATTTCGGCAGCGCGGCGTTGACGCCAGGGCCCGCTCGGGACCCCGGCGCGCGTCACGCCCTCGCCGACCTGCGCCAGCTCAAGAACCGGCCTGACGACGGACAAACGCCGAAAGCTCCGCTTCGACGTTCGTCCGAAAGGCTCCAGGAGACCTCCTTTGACGATCCTCGGCTCGATCTTCTCGAAAATCCTCGGACATCACGGCACCCCGGAAGCCGACCCTTCGCAGGGGTCCCTGACGGCGCCGCAGAGCAGCGCTTCGGCGCAGCCAGCGGCGGCGCCGATCTCCAGCGTCACCATTGCGCCGCCAGCAGCCTCCAGCGCCCAGGCCGGCGGGTCCGCGGCCCCGGGCCCGGTCGACGTGGCGGCGGTGCTGGACGGCCTCGCGTCCAAGAGCGGCGAAACCCTGGACTGGCGCCATTCCATCGTCGACATGATGAAGCTCACCGGGCTCGACAGCACTCTGGCATCCCGCCAGTCGCTGGCCAAGGAACTGAACTATCCCGGAGACATGCACGACAGCGCCGCCATGAACATCTGGCTGCACAAACAGGTGATCGCCAAGCTGGCCCAGAACGGCGGCAAGGTGCCGGACGACCTGAGGTCGTCATAGGTCTCCTCGCACCCGAGCCGATGGCGGTGACGCTGTCGGCCGCCAATCCCTGGCGAGCTTGTCTGTCGCCTTGGGATTGCCGGACGAGGCCTCGAGGCTGATCATTGTACCGGCCCAGCGGCACGCTACACAGGATCCCGCGGGCTGGCCCGCAGGATCCTGCTTATCTTCAGGCAAGGTGCGGC
>CAXSEU010000238.1:0-6020 GCA_964236485.1 uncultured Lichenihabitans sp.
CGTTTCGGCCAGCGTTATGGCTGGCTTGGCTCCAACAGCATAGTCGCTGCTTTCCTTGTACCTGTAAGCCTGCGCCAAAAAGAAAGCAGCGGTCTCTTGGCGAGATCGACACCCCGCGTTAGACGTGCGAATTCCGCCCGAACCCCGGAATGCGTCTTCGCAACCTCGCCCGTCCGATCGGCGATGAGAGCCTCCGCAGCGTGAAAGGCCGCGAAATAAGCGGAGCGCGCCGCGACCTTGAATAGTTTTATGGCGGCGATTTGCTCTGCTTCCAGCAGAGCCTCTCGGGCTCTGCCGAGGTGGTGCAGCGCTGCAGGCGTCGCAGATCGATCCCGTCGCGCCGCAACTCCTTCATGAAACTCGTATCCTGCTCGTATGATGTCGCCAGCAGTGGCAACGAGTTTATGATCACTCCTGTATCATACAAAATATCTGTCTCGATCAAAGCGATGACGCCGCTCTCTTCTCCGAATGCGAAGGGATCTTTCAAGAAGACGGCCACATCGTAATCCGAGTCCGGGCGTTCGTCGCCGCGCGCGCGCGATCCGAAGAGAATTAGCCGCTCGATCCGGTCTCCGTAGCTACTCCTGAGCACCGTGACGAAGCGGTTGAGAATGGGGTCACGGATGTTCGTCATGATATCGCGAGTTCCGTACCTCGACGCTGCTATCCGAACTACAGGAATTTGCGCTCGGGCATGGGTGATGGTCACTGCTGCCAAGAAGGTGATCTGACCTGAGCCCGTCGCTCTCGCATAAACGTGCCAAAAATTCCTGGCCCGGCATGAACAAGAGCGGCCTCTCGAGCTACGGCACCCCGATCCGCTTGATCTCCCACTGCAACTCGACGCCGCTCGTCTGCCTCACGCGTCGACGCACGTCTTCCCCGAGCGCCTCGATATCCTCCGCCGTGGCACTGCCGCGATTGATGAGGAAATTGCAGTGCATCTCCGACACCTGGGCATCGCCGCGAACAAGACCCCTGCAGCCTGCCGCATCGATGAGTTGCCAAGCCTTGTGGCCGGGCGGATTCTTGAAAGTCGATCCCCCGGTCTTCTCGCGGATCGGCTGCGAGACCTCCCGCGCGCCCGTGATCCGCTCCATTTCCGCAAGAATTGCGGCCGGCTCGCCGGCTACGCCGCGGAACAGGGCCTCGGTGAAATTGACGTCCTCGGGCGCGGCGGAATGACGGTAGGTGAAGCCCATCGCGGCATTGGGGAAAACCCGTAGGCTGCCGTTGCGGTCGACCGCGCGGGCCTCGACGAGGACATCCTTGGTCTCGCCGCCGTGGGCGCCGGCGTTCATCCGCAGCGCCCCGCCGATCGAACCCGGAATGCCGCGGAAGAACGCGAGCCCGGCGATGGCGGCCTCGGCCGCGGCGCGGGCGACCTTCACGTCGGGCACGGCCGCGCCCGCGCGAATGCCGTGCTCCGCCTCGATGGTGATCTCGCCAAAGCCCCGCCCGAGCCTCACCACGACGCCGGGCACACCGCCCCCGCGCACGATGACATTGGAACCAAGCCCGAGGGCGGTCACAGGGATCTCTGCTGGCACACGAGCCAGCGCGTAGGCGAGATCCGCCTCATCGGCCGGCACCAACAAGACCTCGGCGGCGCCTCCGGTTCGGAACCACGTGAAGGGCGCGAGTTCGGCCTCGCCCGTGAGCCGACCGCGCAAATCCGGAAGCCGAGCCAGGAGATCGTCGAGAAGCGACGCTCCTTTCACGCGATGCGTGCTTTCGTTTCTGCTCCTTCGGTCCGCCTGCGCGGTTCGGCCCCCGAGGCGAGCCTGCCCGTGCGCGGCTTCGCCAACCTCTTCAGCTTGGCCAGGTGCTCGTCCAGCCTGGCGAACTCAAGGGCATAGGCCGGATCCCGGACCAGTCCATCCTGCAACTCGACAACGCGCGACATGAAACCATCCCAACTTGACGCAGGCGCGGAGCATGGGGCCACAGAGTTGAACCGACCGTGAACTTACGGCTTGTCGCCGGCCGCGAGGTCGCCCGGCAGCGCGTAAGCCCATTGCGTGATGTTGCCGGCACCCAGACAGACGACGTAATCGCCTTCGCGGGCCAGCGGCCTGACGATCCCGGCGAGGGCCGAGGGTCCCTCGAGCGGCACCACATGCCGGTGCCCATGCGCCTTGATGGCGGCGACGAGATGATCCCGGTCGGCGCCCTTGATCGGCGCTTCGCCTGCCGGGTAGACATCGGCCACGATGACTGCGTCCGCGTCGTTGAAACAGGTCGCGAAGTCGTTGAAGAGCGACTGGAGGCGCGAGTAGCGATGCGGCTGGACGACCGCGATGACCTTTTGCTTCGTCGACGCCCGGGCGGCCTTCAGCACGGCCGCGATCTCGACGGGGTGGTGGCCGTAGTCGTCGAAGAACGTCGCACCGTTCCAGACGCCGGTGCGGGTGAAGCGCCGCTTGACACCGCCGAAGCTCCGTAGCGCCTGACGGATCGTCTCGACCGGCACTTCGAGCTCCATGGCGACCGCGATGGCGGCCGTGGCGTTCAGCGCGTTGTGATGCCCCGGCATCGGCATCACCACGTTCTCGACGTAGGTGGCGCGCCCGGTCTTGCGGTCGCGGATCAGCACGTTGAAGCGCGATACGCCCCCCGTGAGGTCGACGTCGAGCAGGCGGACATCGGCCTGCGGATTCTCGCCATACGTGATGACGCGGCGATCCTCGATGCGACCGACGAGTTCCTGCACGACCGGATGGTCGAGGCACACGACCGCGAAGCCGTAGAAGGGCAGGTTCTCGATCAGCGTCGCGAAGGCCGCCTTGATGGCATCGAAGGTCTTGAAGTGATCGAGATGCTCGGCGTCTATATTGGTGATGATGGCGACGTCGGCCGGCAGCTTGAGGAAGGTGCCGTCGCTCTCGTCGGCCTCGACCACCATCCAGTCGCCCTCGCCGAGCCGGGCGTTCGTGCCATAGGCGTTGATGATTCCCCCGTTGATGACCGTCGGGTCGAAGCCGCCGGCGTCGAGCAGGGTCGCGACCAGCGAGGTCGTCGTGGTCTTGCCGTGGGTGCCCGCGATGGCGACGCAGGTCTTCAGGCGCATCAACTCGGCCAGCATCTCGGCGCGACGCACCACGGGCAGGCGGCGTTCGCGCGCCGCGACGAGCTCCGGGTTGTCGCGCCGGATGGCCGTCGAGACCACCACCACCTCGGCTTCCCCGAGGTTCGCGGCAGCGTGGCCGATCGAGACCGCGATGCCGTTCTGGCGCAGGCGCAGGACGTTGGCGCTCTCGGCGGCGTCGGATCCCTGTACCTTGTATCCTTGAGTGTTCAGCACTTCCGCGATGCCGGACATGCCGATGCCGCCGATACCGACGAAGTGGATGGGGCCAAGCTCACGGGGCAGTTTCATGGACGGGAACCTTTGGAGCGATCGGGGCTGGCGACCGCGAGGACGAGATCGGCCAGGCGTTCCGCCGCATCCGACCGCGCGCCGGCCCTGGACGCCTCCGCGCGCCGGGGCAAGTCGGCCTGCATGGACAGGACGCGAATCAGTTCGACGGAGAGCCAGTCGGGCGTGAAGACGGTCTCTGTGCAAACCACGGCCGCTCCGCTCGCCTCGATGACGGCCGCGTTGGCGGCCTGGTCCTGATCGAGCGCGTGGGGAAACGGCACCAGGATGGCAGGGCGGCCGATGACACCGAGTTCGGTTACCGTGGAGGCGCCGGCGCGTGCGATCACCAGATGAGCGGCCGCGATGCGGGCCGGCAGATCCGCGAAGAAGGGCGCGACCTCGGCCGAGATGCCGAGGCGGGCATAGGCGTCGCGCACACGGGCCTCGTCCTCACCACGGGCTTGCTGCACGACGAGGAGGCGGTCACGAAAGGCTTGATCGAGCTGTTCGATGGCGGCCGGAACCACGTTCGAAAAAACGCGCGCCCCCTGCGAACCGCCGGTGACGAGAAGCTGCAGAAGGCTGCCGGATCCGAACGGCGGGTAGGGGACGTCGGCGGCCGCCAGGACGGCGGGACGGACCGGATTGCCGACATAGGTGGTCTTCGCCCGGATGGCGGTGGACGCCTTGCCGAGCGTTGGAAAGCCAGTCGCGAGCGCGCGGGCCCGGTTGGCGAGGAAGCGGTTGGCCCGCCCGAGGACGGCGTTCTGCTCATGCAGCAGCACCGGCACGCCGCTGAGGGCGGCGGCGATCAGCGGCGGAACCGTGGGGTAACCCCCAAAACCGACCGCGACGGCGGGCCGGATGCGGCGGATCATCGCCCAGGCGGCCAGCGTCCCGCGCGCCAAGGTCGCGGCGGAGGCGGCCTTACTGGCGAGGGAGCCGCCGGTCGGCGTGGCCGATGTCACGGCGTGGAGGGCCCGGGCGGGGAAACCCGGGCTGTATTTCATCGCCCTGTCGTCGGTCATCAGTTCGACCGGGACGCCTCTGCCGGCCAGGGCGCGGGCGAGCGCTTCCGCCGGGAACAGGTGGCCGCCGGTTCCCCCGGCGGCGAGCAGGACCGGCGCGCCCTCCGCGAGCGAGCGCGCCATCAGGCCTTGGCCCCGTAGCCGACCGGGTCGAGCACGGCGGCACGCGGACGCTTGCGGGTCACGGCGACCAGGAAGCCCATGGCCAGCGCCAGCGAGATCATGGACGACCCGCCGTAGGAGATGAAGGGCAGCGTCATGCCTTTCGCGGGCATCAGATGGAGGTTCACGGCCATGTTGATGCAGCTTTGGATACCGAACAGGATGACGAGGCCGGCCGCCGCGAAGCGGCAGAACGGGTCGTCGTTGCGAGAGGCGAGCAGCAGCCCGCGCAGCACGACGACGGCGAAGATCGACACCAGGAAGATGCAGAACAGGATGCCGAATTCCTCCCCCGTCACGGCGAAGATGAAGTCGGTATGGGCATCGGGCAGGACGCGCTTCACCGTGCCTTCGCCCGGGCCCTTGCCGAGCCAGGAGCCGGAGACGAAGCTTTCAACAGCCGTGTCGACCTGAAACGTGTCGCTGGCGCCCGCGCCGCTGTTGGGTTCGATGAAGCGCAGGATACGGTCGCGGACGTGCGGCACCAGCTTATAGGCGAGGAAAACCCCGGAGGCGCCAGCGCCGCCGATGCCCGCCACCCAGAACCAGTGCAACCCCGCCATGAAGAACAAGGCCGCCCACACGAGCGAGATCAGCATCGTCTGACCGAAGTCCGGCTGCAGGATGAGCGGCACGATCGTCAACGGCAGAAGAAGCAAGGCCAGCGTATTGCCTGGGACGTCGCGCCGCCGCGCGCCTTCCGAAAACGCCCAGGCGGCCAGGATGACGAAGGCCGGCTTGATGAATTCCGACGGCTGGATGCCGAAGATCCATCGCTTGGCGCCCTTGACCTCGTGCCCGAACATCAGCGCGGCCACGATCAGCGCCATGCCGACGACGTAGACCAGCAGCGCGCCTCGCCGAACGTCGCGCGGGGAAAGGAATGATGTCGCAGTCAGAAGCAGGATCGAGGGTAGCAGGAAGATGACCTGGTGATGCACGAAGTAGAAGGTCGAGAGCCCCAGCCGCTCGGCGACGGGCGGGCTGGCGGCCATCGAGAGCACGATGCCGAGCACGATCAGCAGCCCGAAGGCGGCCAGCAGCCAGCGGTCCACCGTCCACCACCAGTTGGCGAAGACCGAACGTTTGGCGCGCGAGATCATCGGGTCCTCCACGGGCTAGGGTCTTGGTGTGGCGCATGTCCGGGGGCGGCCGCCATGGTCTAGCGCCCCATCGTCGAGGGAAGGGCTTCGACAAGGGTGCGGAACCGGTCGCCGCGTTCCTCGAAGTTCCTGAACTGGTCGAAGGACGCGCAGGCGGGCGAAAACAATACCACCTTGGGTGCCAATCCCGGCTTGGCGGCGTCGGCGGCCGCTTTGGCCACGGCGACGTCGAGCGTGCCGCAGCGTGTGTGAGGTGCCTTGCCATGGAGCGCCCTCGCGAACTCCTCCTCCGCCTCGCCGATCAGGTAGGCGTGGACCACGCGGTCGAAATAGGGCCGCAAGGCATCGATGCCGCCGGCCTTG
>CAXSEU010000239.1:0-6004 GCA_964236485.1 uncultured Lichenihabitans sp.
CATGCTGGCCGCGGCGCGGCAGCTCGGCCGGCGGCGCGACGTCGGCCTGCGCACCTCCTTCCTCGGCGCCCATGCCCTGCCGCCCGAGGTCCGCGACAAGGACGCCTATATGGACCGGATCTGCGCGGAGATCCTCCCGGCGCTCGCCGGCCGGGGCCTCGTCGATGCCGTGGACGCGTTCTGCGAGACCATCGCTTTTTCGGCTGAGCAATGCGGTCGCCTGTTCGAGGCCGCCAAGGCGCTCGGCCTGCCGGTCAAGCTCCACGCCGATCAGCTGACCAATGGCGGCGGGGCGGCCTTGGCGGCCCGGTTCGGTGCGCTGTCGGCGGATCACCTCGAATATGCCGATGACGCGGGGGCGGCCGCCCTGGCGGAGGCGGGCACCGTGGCGGTGCTGCTGCCCGGCGCGTTCTATTTCCTGCGCGAGCCCCAGGCGCCGCCGGTGGCGCGCTTCCGGGAGCGGGGTGTCAGCATGGCGCTGGCGACGGATTGCAACCCGGGTTCCTCGCCCCTGACCTCGCTGCTGCTGGCCGCCAACATGGGAGCGACGCTGTTCCGCCTCACGGTCGACGAATGCGTGGCCGGGATCACCCGCGAGGCGGCCCGTGCCCTCGGCCTCGGGGACGAGACCGGCACCATCGAAATCGGCAAGTCCTGCGACCTTGCCCTGTGGGATGTGGAACGACCGGCCGAACTTGTCTACCGCCTCGGGTATAACCCGCTTCACGCGAGGATTCGGAGGGGGCGGTGACGACGAGCGTTTCCTGGCTCGATGTACGGCGCGGCGCGGCGCCGCTGCTGGTCAGCCTGCCCCACACCGGGACGGAATTTCCGTCCGGCTTCGAGCACCGCTTCGCCTCGACCTGGCTGGCCCGCAAGGACACCGACTGGTGGATCGATCGCCTCTACGACTTCGCCGGTGACCTCGACGCGACCATGGTCAGGACCGCCGTTTCGCGCAGCGTCATCGACGTCAACCGCGACCCCTCGGGCGCCTCGCTCTACCCCGGACAGGCCACGACCGAACTCTGCCCGACGACGACCTTCGAGGGGGAACCCCTCTATCGGCCCGGGGAGGTGCCGGAGCCGCGCGAGATCGAGGATCGGCGCCACGCCTATTTCGAGCCCTATCATGCCGCCCTGGCGGGCGAACTCGGGCGTCTTCGCGCCGAGCACGCACGCGTGGTCCTCTACGATGCCCATTCCATCCGCTCGGTAATCCCACGGCTCTTCCAGGGAACGCTGCCGGTGTTCAACATCGGCACCAACGGCGGCGCGTCCTGCGACGCCGCGCTGACCGCCGGCATCGAACGCATCTGCGATCCCAGCGGCCACCCGCGCGTCACCAACGGCCGTTTCAAAGGCGGTTTCATCACCCGCCGCTACGGCGATCCGCAGCACGGCATCCATGCCGTCCAGATGGAGCTCGCCTGCCGCGGCTACATGCACGAAATCCCGGGAACGATCCGCCAGGAGGGCTGGCCTCCCGCCTACGACGCGACCTTCGCCGCTCCGATGCGCAAGATGCTGCGCGCGATCCTCGAGAGCGCCCTCGCGTTCGCGGGGATGTGAGACGGGCATTTACTATCGTCGAGAATGCTGAATCCTGACATTCGCTGCTGCATCCGGTCACGGTGAGCACACCATCGGAACACTGCGGCCGATTCAACACGTCTGGATTTTTTTCCATCCGCATGCCGTACCGCGTCTTTTTTTGCCGCACTAAGCGTTTACGCTGTGCGATCCGTAACGGTTTTTCAAGACGTCGTGAACTTCAGCGTCAGGGCGTCGATGAACGGAGTGACACATGACGGAACTGCACACAAATCAAGCGCTGCTCCGTGCTTTGCGTGCTTCTTCTGCGCGTGAGATGACGGCTGATCAACTGCGTAAACAGCGCGTCTCGTTCATCATGGGTTCGGTCGACGATAAGAGCGGGATCACGCACGCTCAGGTCGAGAAGGTGCTGGCGGCCCAGGAAGGGCGGACAAGCGAACGGCGGTGATTCTCTTTGAGCTAACCGGCACAGAAGCCAATCCCATTTATCAGGCGTTAGAGATTGCCAATGGCAATCGTCAGTATGATTTTCTGCGCTCGATCGTGTTGGCTGCACTAGAAACGAATAAGCTGTTTTTGTCGCAGCATGTCATCAAGGCGCTGAACTATCATGCAATCACATGCTTGCACGTAAGTCCTGGCGAGTATCGGCCGTGCCCCGTGTATGTTGGAGAAGGAGAGGGAAAATTTACACCGCCAGAACACTACCAGGTCAACGCACTCATGGACGACTTCGTAAATGAAATAAATCGCAATTGGGAACGTCTTGATCCTGTAGTGCTTGCTTCGTTTGTCTTATGGCGTTTGAATTATATACATCCTTTTATAAATGGTAACGGTCGAACTGCCCGCGCGGCTGCTTACTTTGTGATCTGTCTGGCATCGAAGGCTTGGCTTCCTGGAGAAGTTATTCTCCCCGAGCTTTTGCGTCGTAATCGTGACGAATACGTTCAGGCGCTAAAAGACGTTGATGCTTCGATGCGGGCTGGAGCCATAGACTTATCAGCCTTGCACGGGCTGGTAACGAGGCTCCTGTCCGAGCAAATGGCTCCTTTCATCACACCGTCGCCTGCTCCCAGCACCTCTTCCACTCCGGAATGACAGGATTGGCCATCGCGAGACGGTTACTTGTAGTGGATCGTTCTATGACTTCCGAGGGAATGTGAGACGGCGTCTAGCCCTTCATCTCGATCTCCACGAAGGCGACCGGATGATCCGAGCCGTTCATCACGTCATGCGTGATGCCTTTGGGCCGGACGTAGCTGTCGCCCGCCGCCAGCGCGACGCGCTTCACCTCCGTGCCGTCATGGATCGCCAGCGTTCCGCCGAGCACCATGACGACGCAGTAGGGCATGGCGTGCTCGTGCCAGCCCGTGTTGGCGCCGGGCTCGAAGTCCCAGCGCGTGATCCGCACCCGGTCGTCGTCGACCTGGACCGTGGGTCTTGCCGGAACCGTGCAGGTGAAAGCCACTGCGGATCTCCTCTTCAGACCGCGCTTATCGCGGCATCACGGATTTGACCGGCGCCGCCCAATCGACCTCGACGTCCAGAATGGGATCGCCGAACTGCCCATGCAACTGGTAGATGCGCGACGAGCGGCCCCGCAGCAGCTTCTTGATCAAGACCCGGCCATCCGCCAGGCCGACGACGCAGAGCCGCCCGAGAAGGTCGTCGGTCACAGGTGAGCGGACATCGTCGAAATAGACCAGCCAGCCATTGAAGAAGGGGCCGAGACTCTCGCCCCGCACCTCCACGGCTACGGTCTTCTCGCCCCCGTTGTCGGGTGCCGGCGCCTCCCCGAGCGGCCCCTGGCTTTCCCCATAGAAATGGGCTTCGGAGCCCGCCCCCACATAGCCTGCGACCGGCACGGTGCCCGGACGATCGGTGACGATGTCGCCCGAGTCGACGCCATAGGCTTCGGCAGCGCGCTTGATCCATTTGTCGGACAAGCGCCGGCTGCCGCCCTCGAGCTTGGCATATTGGTTGCGCGTGGTGCCGAGCGCGCTCGCGGCTTCGTCCTGCGACCATCCCCGGCCGTCGCGCAATGCCCGAAGATTGTTGGCCATGCGCTCTTATGACCGGATCTGGCTGTCGCGTCAGCGCCCATCATGGGCACATAACTTGACATATATGCCCATATAGGGCACACAGGGTTTCTGCCCCGGCAGCATGTCCTCTCATCATCTCTCGCGGGAGCACCACAATGCTCGTTCCTTTGGCTCACGCCGAAGCGTCTTCGTTCGCGCCGGCCTGTCCATACCTTTCCGCCCCGGTGCAAAGCCTGCTGGCCCTGAGGCCGGACGGCTGCCGCTGGCGGGTCGGCGACCTCAACCAGGAGACCTTTGGCTTTTGCGGGGCGACCCGCCTGAAGCGCGCCAGCTATTGCGCGCCGCACAAGGCGCTCTCCTGCGAGGGCGTGCGATGAGGCCGCATGTCGCTCCCTCAGGGCCCGTCCTGGTTCTCACCCGGCGGCGGCGCGGCTTCGGGCTCGACGCGCCGCGTCCACCGAATCTGGCGCGCCTGGAGGCGGCCATCCTCGACTGGCTCGATACCAACATGCGCCGCATCGCCGTGCTGCGTGTCGCAAAGGCGGACAGCACGGAACCATCGGGCGCAACGACGCTGGCGCTGCTCCTGCCGGCAGGCCGGGTCGCGATGCTCCGGATCGTGATCGGCCCGGAGCGGCTTGGCGCCGAAACCCTGGCGCTGGCCGAGCAGTGCCAGATGCGTCGCGTCCCGCTGGCGATCGTGGACGGCGTCGAGGAGGCCCGGGCCGCCTTGCGCCGCTTCGGCCTCGAACCCGGGGAGCTTTGAGCATGGCCAGGAAACCCTCGCCGGTGACGCTCGCCGGCCGTGCCGCGGCGCGCGACAAGGTCGGGCGAGGTCACGAGGACGCGACGCCCGAGCGCCTCCGGCAGGCCCGCCGCCACGGCGCCGCCAAGGTGGACGGCGCGGGAATCCGCCGCCTCGCCGATCCGTTCGACGTCCTGCACGCCCGCAACCTCCTCGACCGCTCGGACGTCGTCGTGAACGAGACGCTCTGGCACGCCGGCAACCGGCTGCGGGCGCATTGGCACGGCGCCCTGTTCGACGGAATATCCGCCTTCGACTTCTCGCGTCCGGTCGTCGACAAGGGGGCCGGCGGCGCCCCGGGCTCGCTGAACCCGAGCGAGACCACCATGCGCCACCGAGAGAACTTCCGGCGGGCGAAGGACGCCGTCGGGGCGCGGCTGATGCCTTACGTGAAAGGCGTCGTCATCGACGAAGAGCCGGCGGCGCGCCTGACGAGGCTCGTCGGCGACACGAGCCACCCGCGCACCGCCGAAGCCCTGGCGCTGGAGCGCCTGCGCGAAGGCTTGCACCGCCTTGTCGAGCTCTGGTCGATGCGCACCCGGACCCGCCAGCTGCCGATCACGGGCTGGCGTTCCGAGGACAAGCCCTAAGGCGCGGGCGGGGGTCTGGCCCTCAAGTCGGCGGTATCGACGAGGGTGGAGCGATGCCATATCATTGCGGCTCGGGTCTTGCTTGTAGGCCGGGGTGCCGACGAAGGAATGCCGATGGAGGAGAGCCATCCGACCGCGACGGTGCCGGCCCTGACGGTCGTCGAGCTGCGCAAGAGTTTCGGCAGCCTGCCCGTGCTCAAGGGCATCTCGCTCGAGGCCCGGCAGGGCGACGTGATCTCGATTCTCGGGGCGAGCGGTTCGGGCAAGAGCACCTTCCTGCGCTGCATCAATCTGCTGGAAACGCCCGACAGCGGCGACGTCCTGCTGGGCACGGAGAAGATCCGCATGCGCCAGCGCCGCGACGGCACCGCCGAGGCGGCCGACCGGCGACAGGTGGAGCGCGTTCGCAGCCGCCTCGGCATGGTCTTCCAGAGCTTCAACCTCTGGTCGCATATGACGGTCCTGCAGAACGTCATGGAGGCGCCGGTCCATGTCCTCAAGCGCCCCAAAGCCGAATGCCTGGCGGAGGCCGAAGACCTCCTCGACAAGGTCGGCATCGGCGAAAAGCGGCATATGTATCCCTCGCAACTGTCCGGCGGGCAACAGCAGCGCGCCGCCATCGCCCGGGCGTTGGCCATGCGGCCCGACATCATGCTGTTCGACGAGCCGACCTCGGCGCTCGACCCCGAACTCGTGGGCGAGGTGCTGCGGGTGATGCGCGGACTCGCGGCCGAAGGGCGAACCATGCTGGTGGTGACGCACGAGATCGGTTTCGCCCGCGAGGTCTCGGACCGGATCGTGTTCCTGCACGGCGGGCTCGTCGAGGTCGAAGGCGCGCCGGCGGATCTTTTTCGCACCGGCGTTTCGGACAGGTTCAAGACCTTCGTGGCCCGGCACGACACCCATGCCTGACACGAAGGCCTACGACGCGCGCGCCGAAGCCAAGCGGCTGTTGCGGAGCGTCAGGTCCGGCGCCCTCGCGTCCCTCTCGCCCGAGGGTCCTT
>CAXSEU010000240.1:0-4399 GCA_964236485.1 uncultured Lichenihabitans sp.
TAGGAAGTCGGAAGGCTGGTCGCCGAGGCGGGCCGCCTGACGTCGCGCTTGAGCCAGTTCGCGCTCGAGCCCCCGCTGGGCGGAGGTATCGCGCCACACGACGGCAAGTTGAGCTGCGCCGATCCGCTCGATCCGCATGTCCAGCGGCGTGGAGGAGCCATCGGCCGAACGGCCGACGCATTCTCCTCTCGCCTGCGCCCGAGGATCCGGATCCGACCTGATCCGGTTGAGCAGGGCCGCCGCGGCAGGCGCGCTTTCCGCGGCCAGGAGCGACGTGAAGTCCTCGCCCTCGATCACCGCGCTTCCACGGCCGAAGTAGCGCTCGGCCTGGCGGTTCATCCGTGTGACGCGACCTCGTTCGTCCGTGATGGCAATGGCCTCCTCCGCGACATCGAGGAGAGACACGGGATCGTCGGGTCTCTCGCTCCCGGCCGGGGCCTCGGCCACGTGGGATGGACGAGGCGGCGGCGACGCCGAATTTTCATTCGACGGGTTGACGGCGGTGCCCCAGGTCGAGAGCGACCACAAGGTCGCCGGCTGACCGTTCCAGGTGATCGGTCGCGAGGAGCCTTGGAACGCGACCTCCTCGCCGTAGGCGGAGGGGAGTGGCAGGGTCGCCTCGGACTGCATGAGCGTCGCGGGCGCGAGCCGAGCGAAGTGCAAGGCAAGGGCGTCGAGGAGTTCGGAATGCCGGTCGAATTGCAGGTTTTCGCGTACGGCATCGTTCGCGAAAAGCACGCGCTTGTTCCTGACGACCAGAAGGCCCGCCGCCATATGCTCGACCAGGGCCGCGGCGTGTCGCGTGAGATCGGTGTCGCCGTCCTGAGACCGTCCGACCACCGACGCCGCGGTGGTCTGAGGCTCCTGGTGCGCTGCAAAAGACCACCGCGGCGCCGACCCGAGCGCCCGTCCGATTTCCTCGAACGCCTGATGCTCGCTCGAGGTGAGGGTGCTGGCCTTGTCGAGGCTTTGCGCAACCGCCGTCTCGATCCTGGAGCGGAGGTCCCCGGCGGCCCCGTCGGCATCCTGGCCGAAGCCGGCTCTCGCTCCTGCCTCGCCGGACTCCGGCGACGAAGACTTCACGGCCGGGGCGACGGGCCGGGCAAGCGGTGCCGGATGGAGGGGCCAGAGCTGGACCACATTGGCGGATCGATCAAGCCCGGGGGCGGGCACCTCGGCCAGCGTGGTCTCGGCGGTTGTCCCCGCATCAAGAGCATCGGACGGGTCCGACGTCGGCGCAGGCACGTCATCGGCGACCTCTTCGCCGGGCGGGAGCACGCGGTCGGCTGGCGCCCTCGGACCTTCCGGGGGAGGAGCACTGCCCTCGAGCGAGGCGGGACGCGGCGCCTCGCGAAGATGGAGTTGGGCGAGATCGATGCGACAGAAGCCCCGGAAACCGAGGAAATTGCGCGTCGCGTCGAAATGCGGCGAAGCGGCAAGGCCGAGCGGCAAAAGCGCCTCGCCATCGAGAACCGGACTCTGCACCTTGATCCCACCCCAGGTGCTCACGTGGCCGAGCAGGGCAGCAAGCCTCTGCGCCCCCGGCGGGTCGAAGCGGGCGACCTGTTCGGCAAAGGTCGACGTATGATCGAGCCCCACAGGTATGCCGAGACTATCCACCAGTGCCTCATCGATGTGCACCAGAACGCCGTCGGCATCCGTGCGCCAGACGAAACGCTGCGTCGCGGCGCCGCCGAGTGCGGCTCGCAGGGCCCCACGCCTCAGTTCGAGCTTCTCCTCCTCCAGGCTCACGGGGGCGGAAGGCCGGTCCTCGCGAACTGGGTCACCGGCTACCGCCTCCGAGGGCGCCGGTGCATCGGAGCCGAGGGGAGCGGAAGGCTCGCCCTCAGCTTCGTCGAACCATGACGACGCGCGATCGCTGCGATCGTGATCCAGGAAGGCGAACGCTAGCATTGTCGTATTTTCGAGGTCTGCGCTTCGCCCGCACAGCGCCGTCAAGCTTCGGATCCGCGCCCCTTGAGCAAATCTCAGCCGGACGAGGCGGGGCGCGGCGCCAGGCTCCAGAGAGCGAAGAGATGCCAGGACGCGGGTCGCGAGACCGCCGGGGCCCGACAGACGGCGCTGTAGCCCCTCATAATCCGCGACCTCGAAAAGATCGGCAGCGGCCCGGTTTGCCCAGGCAACCGCAACACCAGCATGCCGAACGATCATGGCCGGCGCGCCAGCCCGGCGCGCGGTGCTGAACGCCGGTTGCGCAAAGGCGAGTGACACGGCGTCGTTTCGCAACGAAGGCTGCTGATCGGACTCGGACATCTACACCATCCTGACCCGGGACACTGACACTCAGTCGAACCGCGGCCCGGATTTCTACCGCACGCGGTCGGACTTTCTTTGGCTTGTCTCGTTTTAAGGGATCTTTAGCGACGTTATTCAAGCAGGTCTACGGCGCCACTCATCAAGGCAGTGGACGGCGCCGGTCCAGCGCTTTCGCGATGCACAAATTTGTTGCAATGCAACAACGATCTGTTTATGGCTGCGCCATCGAGGCTGTTCCGTCCGAGGTTGACCAGCCGGTCCCGGAGAACTCGCCACGGCTTTGCGACCCTAAGGAGAATGCGATGACGACCCCGAACTAAGAAATTCCTGCCGAAATGCGCGACCTCGCCGAAAAAAGCGTCGACCAGGCTCGCAAGGCTTTCGAAGGCTTTATTTCCGCTGCCCAGAAGGCGGCTGGCCAGGCGGACACCACCGCGACATCCGTTCAGTCGAACGCCAAGAACCTCGGCACCAAGGCCATGAGCTTCGCCGAACTCAACCTCCGCAGCGCCTTTGACCATGCCCAGAAGCTGGTGCGCGCCAAGGATTTGCAGGAAGTCCTGAGCCTGCAAACCGAATATACCCGCAGCCAGTTCTCTTCCATCCAGGAGCAGGCGAAGGAACTGGGCTCGATCGTGCAGACATCGGTCCAGAGCGCGACGCAGGCCGCGAAGTCCTCTGGCGATCAAGGCTAGTCTGCTGGGCGAGCCACGGACCCCTGCCGACGGCGCCGGCTAAGTGCGCGGCGACGTTCCTGAATGCGGTCGATCCCGCCCGGCCACTGCCACCGGTTCAAGCCAGGCGGCATCGAGAGAAGAGGATGCCAAGGTGTCTAATTCGCCTGCTCATCACCGCACATCCGACACTCTCGGCTTGTCCACGGCGATCACCCCGGTCAGCGACGAGGCGATGGACCACGCTGGCCAGCAGGCCGCCCTGCTGGTCCAGAGTGCCGTGATGGCTAAGCCGCCCAAAGCGGCAAAGAGGGCTCGGGACCGGTTGCCTGATGCGCGCCAGAGCATCCAGGAACGGCTTCACGAGGACGTGGTGGCCGGTCGCGGTGGCCCATTGGAAGCGCCGATCGACGGGGCGGGAGGGGTCGAGGGCGCTGCGACGTTCGATCCTCCTGAGGCGGAGACTGCCGCCCGTCCGACGGCAGCCGAGATCGCGGTGCTCGGCGGCGAAATCCTCCTGCAAGGCGATCCAGCTGCGGCTGACACGCTGGTGGCATTGGAGATCGACGGTGAGAAGATCGTCGTGGATCGTCCACCGTTGGCGAGAGATGCGTTCGCGGAGTTCCACGGCAGGTTCGCAAAGGCGTTTCAGGAGACTGCCGAGGCCTCCCTGGCCTATTGGCTGTCGCTGATGAGCGTCAAATCCCCCGTGGAAGCCATGGAGCTGAACGACCGGTACCTGCGCCAGCGGATGACCGTTTTCCTGTCGCAAGGCAGCGAGCTTTCCGCATTGGCCAGGAAGGCTGCCGCGATGTCTATTACACCGGTGCATGGTGCCGGCTGACGAGGTCGTGGTTTGCTTCGTCGGCAGCGACTCGCCATTGCGGCGTCCATCGCAGCCGGCTCCAAAGCTTGCCTCGTCGTGGTTTTCACATTAGACATCCTCCGCACCCCAGTGCCGCCATAGCTCAGTTGGTTAGAGCGCTAGATTGTGGATCTAGAGGTCCCCCGTTCGAGCCGGGGTGGTGGTACCATTCACGGCCGTTGAACGTCGGCCGTGAAGGTTGAGGTGGCGACGCTTCCTCTCTCGCGGCGGTTGCAG
This sequence comes from uncultured Lichenihabitans sp., assembly GCA_964236485.1. Lineage (GTDB taxonomy): Bacteria > Pseudomonadota > Alphaproteobacteria > Rhizobiales > Beijerinckiaceae > Lichenihabitans. Next base: position 4,054 of record CAXSEU010000240.1, read on the forward strand.
GTCCCCGAATTCGATTTTCCCCTCAGGTGGCGACTATGCCAGCGGGCCGCTTGGTGCTACTCGGTCCGAGCCATCCCTATGCCGGTCCCTCCTCGATCCGGGGATGAGCCTTAGCGAACCGGCACATGGAGTTCCCGGCGAGGTGATCACGTCGTTCGATTGGTCGCAGACCGCGCTTGGGCCCAAGTCCGCATGGTCTGCCGAGATGCGCGCGATCGTCGATGAAGCGCACAATCTGTAGTGGAGCGTTCTGGAAGAGATCCGGCTGCTAGGAAATCTGGAAAACCGGCGGGGCAAACTCATTCAGGTCATCATCGCCGGCCAGCCGGAACTGGACCAGAAGCTG
>CAXSEU010000240.1:4409-5998 GCA_964236485.1 uncultured Lichenihabitans sp.
TGCGCGCCCTCCCCTCAGCCGATCATCAGCCTCTGGGGTCCTGAAGGCCTGACGATCTACAACGAAGCGTTCGGCGAGATAACGGGCATGCGCGATGCGGCATTGCTCGGAGCTTCGATCTTCACGGTCGGACCCGATGTGGCTGCCTTGGCGCGCCGGATCCTCGCTTCCGGGTCGCGGCGCGAGAGTTTCCGGCTCGAAAGCTGCGCGCTGGTGTTCCATCATGGCGGCACAAGGCAGGCCCCGAGGTTCGACTTCAACTGCAGCCCCATTGCCGGCGGCGATATGCCCGGAGTGCTCTGCATCCTCAACGAAGCCCCGGAACGACGAGACACGGCGTTGGGGCAGGACGCTCGGGCGCTCTCCCGCCAGTCCCTCCTGCTCAAGGTCGGCGACGATTTCAGGTCGGCGCCGCAGCGGGACAATATCGTCGACAAGGCGCTCGATGCCATGGCTCGCGAGACGGGTGCGGCGCTCGTCGGCCATGCGGAAGTCGATGCCGCGCACGACGCGACCTTCGACGATGGTCCGTCCCTCGAGAGCGCCTCGCGACGTGCCGGCATCATCCCGGTGGAGAGGCTGGCACCCGGCCGGGCGTCTGACCTTCATGCGGGGTTGAGCGTTGTCGTTGAGGTTCAAAATAGCGCTACCGACCCCGACGGAGGGGCGCCTGGCGCCGGGGAGGCGAGACTCGTGGTCCCGCTGGCCCGGGAAGGCCGCCTGCGTTCCCTGTTCACGCTCGATCGGCGAAATCATACGCCGTGGGTACCGGATGACGTCTCTTTGGTCGAGGACCTCGCGAGCCGGGCCTGGCAGGCCATCGAGCGCGTCCAGGCGGCCGCGACGCTGCGCCGGAACCAGGCACGGCAGGGATTTCTGCTCGTGCTCGGCGATCGGCTGCGCGACTCCGAGGATCCGGACGAGATCATGGAGACGACCGCGGAATCGCTCGGCCGCCACCTCAAGGTCAACCGGGCCGGGTATGGCGAAGTCTCGGCCGATGGTGAAATCCTGTTCCGCACGGGATGGTCGGACGGCGCCGTGCCGCCTCTCGTCGGCCAGTTCAAGCTGGAGCAACTCGGCGATCAGCATGTGGCGGATCTCGCGCGTGGCCTGACGGCAACCTTCGATCGGGATGCGGCACTCGAGCCCGTCTCGGCCGCGATCGCGCAGGGTCTGCGTACGATGATGGCCGTGCCGCTCATTCGCGACGGCAAGCTCAGGGGCTCGCTGTTGCTCGGCAACCGCGCCGAGAGGCAATGGTCGGCCGAGGAGGTCGCCCTTGTGGGCGAGGTCGCGGCTCGGCTGTGGGAGGCGCTGGAGCGTGCCCGCACCGAAGCGGCGTTGCACGAGCTGAATGCGACGCTCGAGAACCGGGTCACCCAGCGAACCCACGAGCTGACGACGAGCGAAGCCCGTTTCCGCACCCTCTTCGCCAACGCGCCGGCGCCGATCTTTCTCATCCGCGTCGGCTTCGAGGGCGAGGTGGCCTATGATGCCGTGAATGCCGCGACCGAGCAGTTCATGGGGAAGTCCGCGCAGGATCTGGTCGGGCACGCGGTCTTGGAGCGTACCAGCACGGGCGAACC
>CAXSEU010000241.1:0-5993 GCA_964236485.1 uncultured Lichenihabitans sp.
ATTGCGTCCGCAGCGCCAGGATCACCGGGGACGCCAGGGCTTCCGGCAAGCCGTTGGCCGCGACGGCGGTTGCCGAGACCGAACGCATCTGATCGTAGCGCGCCTTGAGGTCGCTGGTTCTGACCTGCTGCTGGACGAGTTGCAGGTTCAGTTCGGCGATCTGCTGGTCGATCAGGGTTCGGCGGTCGCCGGTCTCGACGAGGCCGTTGCGGCCCTTGTAATCGGCGACCGCGCGTTCCGCGTCGGCGGGTTGCCGTTGCACGTCGGCCAGCCTCGCGTTCAACAGGCCCGATGCCTGGCCGGTGGCGTCGGATTTGACGGAAACCTGTTCGGCAAGGTAGGCGCGGGCCACGGCGTTGGCGACCCGGGCGGCCTTGTCGGCGTCGTCGGCCACGAACCCGACGTCGATCACATAAGTCAGGCCGCGGCGGCGAATCTTCAGCCGGTCGGCGAAACGCGTGAGCACCTTCTGGGCCTGCGCGTCGGCCCCGGGCGGCGGAGCGCCGGTCAGGCGGCGGAACCATGTGAGGACGGGTTCGAACATCGAGGTGGCGGCGAATTCCGGGTCGCGGTCGAGCTGGAGTTCGGCGATGACCTTTCGGGCGAGGGCCGTCGATTCGATCACCTCGACCTGGCTTTCGACCGCCGCCGCGTCGTTGCCGATGCCCGGCAGCACGGCTTCGGATTGCGCGACGCGCTGTTGCCGGGGATCGACGAGCAGGATCGCGGTAGCGATGAATTTCGGCGGGATGATCAGGAGCGCCGCGCTGGCCAGCAGCAGGGCGAGGACCACCGAGGTCGCGATGAGGCGCCAGCCGCGGCGCAGCACGCCCCAGACGCGCCCCGCGTGGAGGACGCCGCCTGCCGCCATGCCGTCGGCCGCCGCGGCGCTCCCAGCGGTCTCCGGTGTGCCGACGGTCTGGCCCGGATACATGAGCATCGTCATCCCATTGAGCCCGGCGCCAGGGCGCCAGAACGAACGGCTCGCGTCAGTGGAGCCTGTTCGCCATAGGACCACCCCGGCAATCCCGCATGGTGAAAGCTATTGTCCTTCGAAGTTAAGTCCCTTCTAATCTTGGGCAAAGCGAAGCGATTTCGTTTACGAAGAGGGGCCTTGGTTAACGCTTTCGGCAGGGCCGCTCGACAGTTCCGATCGAAGGACGAGCTTTCCACGCGGCTTGCACGATCCGCAGGATGTGATGGACAGAACCCGCCCTCGCGGCCTCGCGGCCGTCTCGCCGCCTGAGGTAAAGTTCCGCTCGGCGGCTGCGCACGCCGGCTCATCGGACCTCGCCCGGTTGCGCGGGATCCCTCTGCTCCTGTCGATCATCGCGGCCTTATCGGTCGCCAACTTCAATGATGCGCTCGTGCCCGCCGTGGCCGGCAACCTGCAGCAGGTCGTCGTTCTCGCCCTCTGGGGGGCCGTCATCGGCGCGACCTCGATGATGCGGCCCGTGCCGAAGGTGGCTTTCGGGACGGATTTCTATGCGGTCGTCGCCTTCTATGGGTTCGCGGCGCTCTCGGTCGCGTGGTCCGACCATTCCCCTGCCACGGTGCTCAAGGGCACGGCCCTGGCCATCACGACATTCGCCGCCTACCGGGTCGCGACCCGCCTGCCGCTCGGCGTCTTCGTCGAGGCCGTCAGCACCGGCTTCATCCTCGTCTGCGCCGCGTCGTTGGCCCTCGTCCTGGCGTGGCCCGCCGTCGGGGTGGACCAGACCTGGATGCACGGCGGCCAGTGGCAGGGCGTCTTCGAGTCCAAGCAATCGCTGGGGACCGTGGGCGCTTTCTTGATGTTCTTCGCTTGCCATCGGCTGCTGACGCGCGGCGGATGGCTTAGGTTCGCGGTGGTGTTCGGTCTCGCGGCCGCCTGCGTCATCGGTTCTGGATCGCGTGGCGGTGCGGCCGTCGCGCTCGCCGCATGCCTCAGCCTGTCGCTGCCAGGACGCTGGCGCGGCGCCACTGCGGCCCTGGCCTTTGGGCCGCTGCTGATGACGGTGGTGGCCCTGGTGGCGATCACCTATCTGACGGCCACCGGCAGGGCCTCCCTGCCGCTCTTCGGCATCGATGTCGACTTCACGGAGCGCGGCCTCATCTGGCAATACACGCTCGGCCATTTCGCCGATCATCCGCTGCTCGGGTTCGGGCTCAATGGCTTCTGGTCCCTCGACGCGATGTACCACGGCTTCGAGCGCGAGCACGGCTGGGTGCTCGACAACTACCACGACGGCTACGTCGGAATCCTCATGGAAACCGGGACCGTCGGGATGGCGCTCTTCGCCGGCGTCGCCCTGCTCTTCGGCTTGAGGATGCGTTGGCTGATTACGAGGAGGCGCATGCCCGGCCCCGACGCCGCCCTGATCATCGGCTTCATCAACCTCATCTTCTTCATAGACTTGACCGAGACCTTCTTCCTGCGCTCGACCAATATCAACTCCATCGTCATGATCACGCTGCTGTTCGCCTCCTGCCTGGGGGCGGCGCGTTCCGAGACTTCGCCGTGATCGGCCTTGCCGCGCGCCTCCTTGTAGGAGCGCTCTGTACGCTGCCGGCCTCCGGCCTGTGCGGCGCCGTGGCGGCCGATCCCGCGATGGTCACCGCCATCAAGATGGGGCGCGGCGTCAACATCCTAGGCTATGACGGCATCTGGAGCGGCGCCTCCGATGCCCCGTTCCGCCTGGGCGACTTCAAGCTGATCCGCAAGGCCGGTTTCGGCCACGTCCGCATCAACCTTTTCGGCTTCAAATACCTCGGCGCCGACAATCGTCTCGACCCGGTGATGCTCGAGCGGCTCGACAGCGTGCTCGACCAGGCGGTGTCGGCCGGGCTGGTGCCGGTCATCGACGAGCACGATTACGCGATCTGCCAGGCGGATCCGTCCTCCTGCGCGACGAAGCTGAAAGCCTTCTGGAGCCAGATTTCGGCACGCTACGCCGGCCGCTACCCGGCAGCCGTCTTCGAACTCCTGAACGAGCCCGGCGGGGCGATGACGCAGGAGTTCTGGGATGGCCTCCTGGCGGAGGTCCTGGCCGAAATCCGCGCCACCAATCCGCAACGAACCGTGATCGTCGCGGCCATCAACGTGGAGGACCCCCGGCAGGCGGGCCGCCTGGTTCTGCCGCCGGACGACCGCAACATCATCGTCACGGTGCACTACTACAAGCCGTTCCGCTTCACCCACCAGGGCGCCCTCTGGTCCACGGACCTCGCCGGGCTGCACGATATCGCCTGGGGCAGCGCCTCCGACGAGCGGCAGGTCGCCGCCGATCTCGGCACCGTGGATGCATGGGCGAAGGCGACCGGACGGCCGATCTATCTTGGCGAGTTCGGCGCCTACGAGGGCGCGCCCATGGCCTCACGCGTGCGCTACCTCGGTTTCGTCACGCGAACGGCCGAGCGGCTCGGCTGGCCCTGGGCCTACTGGCAGTTCGACCACGATTTCGCCCTCTTCGACCGAGGGCGGGACCGTTGGATCGAACCGCTGCTGCGGGCCGTGATGCCGCCGAAGCGCAGCAGGCCGTGAGGCGTTCGGTCACGCCGGGTCCGTGATCGTCGCGGGATGGTGATGAGGTCGGGACACGACCGAGGCGGCCGAGGGATCGACGCCGCAGAGCGAGCGGCAGAGGGCCGACAGACCCGCGGCGACCGGCGCGTTGACGCCCGCCCAGGCGATCGCCGCCCCGAAGGCTCCGTACCGGGGCACGAGCCAGATCAGCAGGGCGACCCGGGCCACGAGCGCGCAGGCGATCACGCGCGAGTAGAGCTTCTCATGGCCGGTGATCTGCAGGATGGCCGAGGAGGGACCCGATACCGTGGCGACGTAGCTCGCGCCCGAAAGCAACAGCAGCGTTCCGGTTTCGGCCGCGTAATGCGGGCCGAACAACCCCAGGATCTTGGCCCCGTCGAAAACCACGAGCAGCAGCAGCGGCGTCGCCATGGCGAGGGCGACGGACATCACCGAGCGGAGGATCGATTGAAGCTGGCCGATCTTCCCGTTGAAATAGAGGTTCGCGGCGTAGGAGACCGTGTAGGTATGCAGCCCCGTGGCCAGCATGGCGAAGATGTTGGCAATCCGCGCGGCCACGAAATAACCGCCCGCGGCGGCGGGCGACACCAGAAGTCCCAGCAGCAGGACCTCGGCATATTGCGCCGCCGCCTCGATGCTGGCCGACACCCACATGCTGCCGGCCCGCGCCAGCCAGTCCGCGGCGCGGGTCCGCGCGGGCGCCCGCGCGACCGACGCCGGAAAGCCGCGGCACAGCGCCGCCGTTTCGATGCCGGTGCCGAGCAGCATGCCGGCCGCCGCGGCGAGGAAGAAGGCCTCGCGCCCCAACCCGGTACGCAAGCCCGCAAGTACCGCCGCGAGCAGGACGATGCGCCACGTCAGCTCCCGGTTGCTCTCCGAGACGACGAAATTGAGGATGTGCCGGCAGGTGGTGGAGGAATATTGCAGCGTGATCTGCGCCGCGAGGAACAGGCAGCCCGAGGCGATCTCCGCTGCCGAAAAGCCGAAGGGCCCGAGCGCGCCGAACAGGGCAACGCCGCCGCAGACCGACGCTGTGCAGAGGGCGACGACCCGCCAGCCGAACCAGAACGCCCCCCGCGCGAGCCCGTCCTCTCGCCCGAAATACTCGCCCCAGGAGCGGACGAACAAGGTGTCCTGCCCCAGGATGGCGAAAACGCCGAGGAAGGAGAGGGCGTTGAACTCGACGGCCAGGTGGCCGAAGTCGGCCGGGCTCATGGTGCGGGCCGCGAGGATGAAGATCATCACCATCAGGACGGCGCCGCCGGCCTTGATGGCAAGGCTCAACAACGCGCCCGACATGGCGCGCCGGGCCAACAAGAAGCCGGTGATCCTCCTCGCCACGCCACGCATAGGGTCTCCTCGGGTCCGGCGGCACGCCGAACCTATATGGGCCGAAGGAATTCAAGAATGCTCAAGAGCCGGCGGGGCGCATCTTCGCCTCCGCGAAAGGGCGAAGCGCGGCGAGCCGGGGATTGTAGGTGGTGCCGTCGATGCATTCGAGGCGCCCGGCCCGGTTCAGCGTATGAAGGCGGCCGCCGGGCCATAGCGGGCCGGGATCGATGCGTGCCACGACGGTCTGCGAGAAGCCATCCGGATCAAGCCGGTCGATGCGCCCGATCGCGAGCGCGCGACCGTAGCCTCGGCTGCAATCCTGGATGGGGCGCCAGAGTTGCCCCCCATGCTCCGCGATGGCGCCGGCCGGCCGGGCGGCGGCCACATCGACCAGCACCGGGCGCAGCCGATGTTCGGTCCAGGGTCCCAGCAGGGCGTCGGCGTGGAAGATGCTGAGCGTATCGGAATAGCCGCCCCGCCCCTCCCGGGTCGCAGCCGTCATCCAGAACCGCCCCGCGTGGCGCAGGATCGTGCAATCCGCCGCCTCGATCCTGTCGAGCAGCGTCCCGGCCCGCTCCCAGCGACCGGGGAAGTCGATGCAGCGATAGATCGGCACCGTTCCTGAGAGCGAACTCTCCGGAACCATCCAGAGATGACCGTCGTGCGCCAGGATGAACGGGTAGGAGAGGTGCCAAGGCTCCTCCAGCACCGGAATGGCCTCACCGACTGGTCCCGCGGCGTCGAACTCCATCGCCGATATGACGCCCTTGCCGACCCGGTGATCGAGGTCCTCGAAGAAGACGCAGGTCTTGCCCTTCCAGGTGACCGGGAACGGATCGGCGAAGAAGCGGTGTCCGGGGTCGCGGAGAACGGCCCACGTCGGGCCGCGGAGGTCGTGCCGCTCCAGCACGCCCGGGCCATCGTGCATCCGCCATCCGATGCGCCAGTGCGGGGCCATGAGGCAGAGGCGATAGATGGCCCGCGCGCAATCCGTGGCGAGGGTGCGGGACGCGAAGGCCAAGACATCGCGGCCCTTGGATGTCGTGACGGGTGGGCGGGTGGCGGAGCGTGGGGAGAAGCCGTCGGGCGACGCCAGCACGCGCCCGAGCAGCAGGATGGCCCGCGACAGGACGCT
>CAXSEU010000242.1:0-5985 GCA_964236485.1 uncultured Lichenihabitans sp.
GCACGGCTCCATGGCCAATGCCATGCCGATGGCCATGGGGGCGCAGGCGATCGACACGAGCCGGCAAGTGATCTCGCTGTCGGGCGACGGCGGATTCACCATGCTGATGGGCGACTTCATCTCGCTCGTCCAACTCAAGCTGCCCGTCAAGGTGGTGATCTTCAACAACGGCGCGCTCGGCTTCGTGGAGCTCGAGATGAAGTCGACCGGCTTCCTCGAGTTCGGCGTCGATCTTCAGAACCCTGACTTCGCCGCCATGGCCCGCGCCATGGGCGTGCACGCGGCACGCGTCGAGGATCCTGCCGATTTGGCCGGGGCGGTGCGCGAAGCACTGGCCCATCCCGGCCCGGCGCTCGTCGACGTGGTCACCAACCGGCAAGAACTTTCCATGCCGCCCAAGATCACCCTCGACGAGGCGAAGGGCTTCGGCCTCTGGACCGTCAAGGCCGTGCTGAACGGACGCGGCAGCGAACTCGTCGACCTCGTCCGGAGCAACACCCTCTCCGGCTTCTTCCGCTAGGAGGCCCCGAGCCATGACGGCCGATCTCACCGCGCTCCTGCTGTCGCGCATACAGTTCGCCTTCACGGTCTCGTTCCACATCATCTTCCCGGCCTTCACGATCGGGCTGGCGGCGTGGCTGGCGGTGCTGGAGGCGCTGCATCTCGCCACGGGCGCGCCCGTCTACCGGCGGCTGTTCGATTTCTGGCTCAAGATCTTCGCCGTCGCCTTCGGGCTCGGCGTGGTGTCGGGCATCGTCATGGCCTTCCAGTTCGGCTCCAATTGGAGCGAATTGTCCCGACGCACCGGGCCCATCCAGGGGCCGCTGCTGGCTTATGAGAGCTTCACCGCCTTCGCCCTGGAAGCATCGTTCTTCGGCGTCTTGATCTTCGGCCGCGCCAGGGTGCCGCCGGTGCTCTACCTCATCAGCGCCGTCCTGGTGGCGGTCGGCACCAGCCTGTCGTCCTTCTGGATCCTGGTGAACAACAGCTGGATGCAGGTGCCGACCGGCTTCAGCCAGACAGCCGACGGCGTGTTCGAGCCCACAGACTGGTTCGGCATCATCTTCAACGGCGATGTCTGGGTGCGATTCCCTCACATGATCCTCGCCGCCTATGTCACGACGTCGTTCTGCGTCGCGGCGACCGGCGCCTGGCACCTGCTGCGGGCGCACCACGAGGCGGAAGCCCGGGTGATGCTGCGCATGGGGCTGTTCCTTGCCGCCATCCTCGTCCCGGCGCAACTGGTCTTCGGCCACCTCAACGGCGATTACGTCGTGCACAAGCAGCCCTCCAAGATCGCCGCCATCGAGGGCCGATGGGAGGACGAGCAGCCGGCCTCCGAAGTGCTGTTCGCCTGGCCCGACGAGACCGCCGAGAGCAATCGCTTCGCGATCGTCCTGCCCGCACCCCTCGGCAGCCTGATCGATTCCTCCAGTCTCACCGCCAGGGAGGTCGGCCTGAAGTCGATCCCCAAGGCTGACCGGCCGCCGGTCGCCATCCCCTTCTTCGCCTTCCGCATCATGGTGGGTATCGGCGTGCTGATGCTGGCGCTGGCCTGGGGCGGCTCCTGGTTCGCCTGGCCGAAACGGCTGGATCAGAAACGCTGGCTGCTGTGGGCGACCTTCGGTTCCTTCCCCCTCGGTTTCATCGCCACGCTCATGGGCTGGATCACCGCCGAGGTCGGCCGCCAGCCCTGGGTCGCATTCGGGCAGTTGCGGACCGCCGAGGCCGTCACCCCGTTCCTGCAAACCCGCGAGGTCGCCACCAGCCTGGCGGTCTTCGCCTCGGTCTACGCGCTGATCTTCGCCTTCGGCACCGTCTATATCTACCGCCTGCTGCGGGCCGGGCCGGGGCAGGTCACGGCCCAGCCGAACAGCGCGACCAATCCCAAGCGTCCGCTCGCCGTGCCGGGCGACAGCCCCGCGGCGGGCGGCACGCCCGTTCCGGCGGAGTGAGGCCATGGTGACCTTCTGGGCCGCGGCCCTCGCCCTCTCGCTCCTGCTCTACGTCGTGCTCGATGGCTTCGATCTTGGGATAGGCATGCTGTTCCCGTTGGCGCCTTCCGAGACAGCGCGGCGCGAAATCCTGGCGTCGATCTCGCCCGTGTGGGACGGCAACGAGACGTGGCTGGTGGTGGCCGCTGCCGTCCTCTTCGGCGCCTTTCCGCTGGTCTATTCGATCGTCGTCTCGGCCTTCTACCTGCCGATCCTGCTCATGCTGGTATCCCTGATCCTGCGCGGGGTCGCCTTCGAGTTCCGCTACAAGGCCGGCCCGCGCATGCGCGCCGTGTGGGACGCGGGCTTCGTCGGTGGCTCCTATCTCGCCACCTTCGTCCAGGGCACCACGGTGGGCGCATTGGTGCAGGAACTGCCGATCGAGGGCGGCCGGTTCGTCGGCGGCCCCTTGTTCTGGGCGACCCCGCTGGCGCTGCTCTGCGGCCTCGGCCTGTGCCTCGGCTACGCCATGATGGGGGCCTCCTGGCTCGTGGCCAAGACCGAGGGCCGCACGCGCGACTTCGGCTACCGCATCCTGCCGTGGCTCCTTGGTGCTCTCCTGGCCTTCCTGGCCGCCAGCTTTGCCCTGTCCCTGACGCGCCACCTGCAGGTCCTCCATCGCTGGATCGACAGGCCCGTGCTGCTGGTGTTCCCGGCCGTCGGCCTCCTCGCGGCCGTGCTGATGGTCCGGGCCGTCCGTGCCCGGCGCGACCCCTGGCCCATCGTCGCGGGAACGCTGATCTTCGGCGCTGCCTTCGGCACCTTGGCCATCTCGTTCTTTCCCTACATGGTGCCCTTCAGCATCACCATCGAACAGGCCGCCGCCCCGCCAAGCAGCCTCGCCTTCCTGTTCTGGGGTGCCGGCGTCGTCGTCCTGCCGCTGACCCTCCTCTATACGGGCGCGGTCTATTTCATCTTCCGCGGCAAGGTCACCGCGGCGGCGGACTACTGATCGAGGAAGGTGAGAGCATGCGCGTCGGGCTTTTCGTCCCCTGCTACATCGATGCCTTCTTCCCGGAGGTTGGCGTCGCGACCTTGGAACTGCTGGAGCGGCTGGGCTGCACGGTGGAATACCCGTTCGACCAGACCTGCTGCGGCCAGCCCATGACCAATTCGGGTTGCCACAAGGAGGCGGCCGCGACCGAGGCGCTGTTCGTCGAGAACTTCACCGGCTTCGACTATGTGGTGGCGCCGTCGGGCTCCTGCGTCCACCAGGTCCGCTTCAACCTCGACGCCGTCGAGCAGACCGACGCCGTCAAGGCCGTGCGGGCCAACACCTTCGAACTGGTGGAATTCCTGCACGACATCCTCGAGGTGGATGCCTTTCCCTGGGCCGCCTTCCCCCACAAGGTCGGGCTGCACAACAGCTGCAACACCCTGCGCGGGCTGAACCACGCCCGGGCCTCCGAGATCAACGCCCCGTTCTTCTCAAAACCCCTCGACCTGCTTCACAAGGTCAAAGGCATCGAATTGGTCGAGCCGGCCCGGCCGGACGAATGCTGCGGCTTCGGCGGCACCTTCTCGGTGTTCGAAGCCAACGTGTCGGTCAAGATGGGCCACGACAAGGTGCGCGATCACGCCCAGGCGGGGGCGGAGTACATCGTTTCCGCCGACTCTTCCTGCCTGATGCACCAGCAAGGGTGCGCCTCGCGGGCCGGGGTGCCGCTCAAGTTCATCCACATCGCGCAGATCCTCAACGGAGCCTCGGCATGAGCGCCGTCCCCTCGATGCTCCGGACCCGGACCGGCCTGATCCATCGCGATCTCCATCGGAGCGACGACGGCCGGGGGCCGCGCGGCGCCGACGGAAGCCGGCTCGATCATGCCGAAGGGACCTCGCAGCCGCTGAGCCCCGCGCAGGCCGAGCGCGAGCCCAAGGACGCGATAGCCCATTCGAAGGGCGACACGCCCATCGATCAAGCGGCTGCCGCCGGGCACTTCCTCGCCGCTCCCGAACACGAGAAGATGCACGACGAGCGCTTGTGGGACCTGCGCAAGAAGCGCGACCGCGAGGCCTTCGCGATTCCCGAATGGGAGGAGATGCGGGAGCTTGCCTCGCTGGTCAAGCAGCACACGCTGAGCCGCCTCGACGAATACCTCGCGGAGTTCGAGTCCAACGCCAAGAAGAACGGCATCCAGGTGCATTGGGCGCGCGACGGCGCCGAGCACAACGGCATCATCGGCCGCATCATGAAGGACCAGGGCGCCGACAGCCTCATCAAGTCGAAGTCCATGCTGACCGACGAGTGCGGGCTGCGGGAATATGCCGACGGGGCCGGCTTTGCCGTCATCGAGACCGACCTCGGCGAGCGCATCCAGCAGCTCGATGGCGAGATGCCCAGCCACATCGTGGTGCCGGCCACCCACAAGCTGCGCACCGATGTCGCCCGCGTCTTCGCCGACAAGCTCGGCAGCGATCCGCACAATGCCGATGTTCATTACCTCGCGGCCCAGCAGCGCGAGAAGACCCGCCCGCTGATCCTGGAGGCCGGAGTCGGGCTCACGGGCGCCAACTTCGCGGTGGCCGAGACCGGCACTTTCGTGGTCTGTACCAACGAGGGCAACGCGGACCTCGCGTCCAACGTGCCGCCCGTGCACATCGCCTCCATCGGCATCGAGAAGCTGATCCCGCGCCTCGAGCACCTCGGGCTCTTCACGCGGCTCCTGTCACGCTCGGCCCTGGGTTCGCCCATGACCCAATACACCTCGCATTTCCGCGGGCCCCGCAAGGGCGGCGAGATGCACGTCATCCTGGTCGACAACGGGCGCTCCGCCCGGCTCGGCATGGAGGAGTTCTGGACCTCCCTGAAGTGCATCCGGTGTGGGGCTTGCATGAACACCTGCCCCGTGTACCGGCGCTCGGGCGGGCTCAGCTATGGCGGAGTCTATTCCGGACCGATCGGCATCATCCTCGACCCGACCTTCAACCAGAAGAAGTATTCGGCGATCCCCTTCTCGTCGACCCTCAACGGGTCCTGCACCAACGTCTGCCCGGTCAAGATCAACATCCACGAACAGATCGCCGCCTGGCGCAAGGTGCTCTCCGAGGCGCACGAGCTGCCGGTCGTCAAGAAGGCATCGATGGCGGCGGCCGGCGCGCTGCTGGCTCACCCGGCGCTCTACCGCGCCGCGATCGGGGTGGCGGATTCGGCCTTGCGTGTCCTGCCGAAGTTCGCGCTCGACAACGCCTTTAACCCCTGGGACGCGGGCGGGCGCGACACGCCGCCCGCACCGAGGCAGACCTTCCACAGCTGGTACAAAGAGCACCGGGGAGCCAAATCGTGAGCGCCCGCGACGACATCCTGACCAGCGTGGGCGCCAACCGGCCCGCCGGCCCGCACGATCTGCCGATCGTGCCGCTGTTCGACGATCACCACGGGGAGGACCAGCTCGAGCGCTTCCGCTTCTGGCTCGACAAGATGGGAGGCAGCTCCGTCGACGCCGGCCCGACCGGAGACCCGCTCGCACCCGTGCGCGACAAGCTGGGCCAGGCCAAGGTGATCTGCTCCACCGTGCCGGAGTTCTCGGGCAACCGGGACATCGCCGCCGTGGAGGACCCGCACGAACTCGCCGACGTCGACTATGCCATCGTGCGCGCCGCTTTCGGCGTCGCCGAGAGCGGCTCGGTGCTGCTCGAGGACGCGGCGCTCGGCGTCAATGCCCTCGCCTACCTGGCCCAGCACCTCATCGTGCTGCTCGACCCCGCCGACATCGTCCTCAACATGCACTTCGCCTATCGCCGGCCGGAGTTCCACACCGCGCATTACGCCTCGTTCCACACCGGGCCTTCCGCCACGGCCGACATCGAAGGCGTGCTGATCCACGGGGCCCAGGGCGTGCGCTCGCTCACGGTGGTGCTGCTGCCCCGGGGGAGCGGCCCGGACCGACGTTGAGCGCCGACCAGATGGCTGCCGTTAACCCGAGCCGCCGAACCACGAGCGAGTCCATGCACGATGCGCTGAACTCTGAAACCGATGCTGGAACCGCCGCCG
>CAXSEU010000243.1:0-5924 GCA_964236485.1 uncultured Lichenihabitans sp.
GGGTGGTGTCCGCCGAAGTCGGGCAGCGGCTTGCCGTTGATCACCGTACCCGGGGGAGCACCCAGAGCCTCCTCCAGGATGCGCGTCGCGTAGGGGCCGGTGACCGCCGACATGGCATCGAAGCACATGCGGAAGCCGCCCTTGAACATGGCCCGGATCGCCTCGAAGTCGAAGAGCCGCTCCATCAGGGCCTGATAGTCCGTGACGGGATCGACGATCTCCACCGTCATGGCGCCGATCTCGGTCGTGCCGAGGACGTCGAGATCGACGTCCGCAGCATCCGCGACGATCTGGAAAGCCGAGATCGACTTCGTCCGGGCAAAGATCGCGTCCGTGACTTTCTCGGGTGCCGGGCCGCCGTTGGAGCCATTGTACTTGATGCCGAAGTCGCCCTGTGGGCCACCCGGGTTGTGGCTCGCCGAGAGGATGATGCCGCCGAACGCCTTGCGCTGCCGGATGAGGTTCGAGGCGGCCGGCGTCGAAAGAATGCCGCCTCGGCCGACGATGGCCCGTCCGAAGCCATTGGCGCTCGCCATCTTCAAGGCGGTCTGGATGGTTTCGCGGTTGAAATAGCGTCCGTCACCGCCGATCACCAGGGCCGTGCCCGCAAAGCCTTCGAGGCTGTCGAAGATCGATTGGATGAAGTTCTCGACGTAATGGGGCTGCTGGAAATGCGGCACCTTTTTGCGCAGGCCCGAGGTGCCGGGCTTCTGGTCGTCGAAGGGGGTCGTCGCGACGCTCGTCATGCGATTGGTCCGGCAGGTTGCTGCGGGGGGAGAGGCGCTTTCAGCAGGTCACGGTAGAGCGCGGCCATTTTGCGGGCCGGGTTGCGCCAGGTGACATCGGTCTTCATGCCGGCAGCGACGAGGCGAGCCCAGTCCTCCGGCTCGCGGAAGATCTCGGCCGTGCGGCGCAAGGCGACCTCGAGGGCGGGCAGCGTGACGGGCGAGAACATGATGCCCGTGGCGCTGCCGCTGGCCAGCGCCATCTCGTTGGCGTCGACGATGGTGTCCGTGAGCCCGCCGACGCGCGATACGACCGGAACGGCGCCGTAGCGCAGGGCACAGAGCTGCGTCAGCCCGCAGGGCTCGAAGCGCGAGGGCACCAGCAGGGCATCGGCACCGGCCTGCATCAGATGGGCGAGTTTCTCGTCGTAGCCGATCAGGGCACCGATACGGCCCGGATGCCGCGCGCTAGCGGTCCTGAATCCGTCCTCGAACCAGCGCTCGCCCGCGCCGATCAGCGCCAACTGGCCGCCGAGCACGATCAAGGTCGGCAGGGCCTGGAGCACGAGATCGAGCCCCTTTTGGCCCGATAGTCGGCTGACGACGCCGAACAGCAGCGCCTCGGGGGCGGGCGTCAGGCCGAAGCGGTGCTGCAAAGCCTCCTTGTTGGCCCTGCGGCTCGCCTGATCCGCGGTCGAATAGGGCGCCGCGATGAAGGGATCGTCGGCCGGATTCCAGACGGTGGCATCGATGCCGTTGCGCACCCCCGTCATCACGCCCGCGCGCGTGCGCAGCAGTCCATCGAACCCCATGCCGTTCTCGGGCGTCATGATCTCGGCCGCATAACTCGGCGAGACCGTGGTGATGTGATCGGCGTAGTAGAGGCCGGCCTTGAGGTAGCTGATCGTGTCGAAATATTCGACGCCATTCGTCGCGTAAGCGGACCCCGGCAGGCCCAGGGTGCCGAGCATCCAAGCGGGAAATTGCCCCGGGAAGGCGAGGTTATGGATCGTCATCACGCTTCGCGGGCGAGGGCCGGCGGCGAAGTGCAGGTAGGCGGGCGCCAGCCCGGCCTGCCAATCGTGGCAATGGACGATGTCGGGGCGGTAATCGGGCAGGAGACCGGTGCCGATCCTGGCCGCGATCTGACCCAAGGCGCCAAAGCGGGTGCCATTGTCGGGCCAATCGCTGCCGTTCGAGGCGAGGTATGGGTTGCCGTCGCGCAGATAAAGATGGGGTGCGTCGATGACCACGAGGTCGAGCCCCTGGGCCTTGCCGGCGAGGATGCGCGCCGGGCCACCGAAGACGTCGGGCAGGGTCGCCGCGACCTCGGCGCCCGCCAGGGCGTCGAGCACCTTGGGATAGCCCGGCACCAAGGTCCGGACCTCCACGTTTTCCGGTGCCAGTGCGGCCGGAAGGGCACCCACGACATCGGCCAGCCCCCCGGTCTTGACCAGCGGGTAGACCTCGGAGGCGACCGACAGGACCTTCACGGGGGCCGGCGAGGCGGCGCTCACAGGTCGAGCTTGTCGATCATGGGCTGCGTGACGAGGCAGATCCCCCGGTCGGTCCGCCGGAAACGCCGAGCGTCAAGTTCCGGATCTTCGCCGATCACCAGCCCCTCGGGAATGTTGACGCCGCGGTCGATCACGACATTGGTCAGGCGCGCCGAACGGGCGACGTTGACATAGGGAAGGATGACGGCCCGGTCGACGGTCGCAAAGGAGTTCACCCTCACGCCGGTGAAAAGCAGCGAGGACTTCAGCGATGCTCCCGACACCACGCAGCCGCCGGAGACCAGCGACGATACCGCCTGGCCGCGCCGCCCCACCGTGTCATGGACGAACTTGGCCGGTGCCGTCAGCTCGCTATAGGTCCAGATCGGCCACTCGTTGTCATAGAGGTCGAGCCCCGGCACGATGTCGGTCAAATCGATATTGGCTTCCCAATAGGCGTCAACCGTTCCGACGTCGCGCCAATAGGCCTCGTGTTCGTGGGTCGAGCGGACGCAGGATTGCGAGAAGTGATGCGCCACGGCTTTGCCGCGCTCGACGATCTGCGGGATGATGTCCTTCCCGAAGTCATGGTCCGAATTGGGGTTTGCCGCGTCCGCCTTCAGCGCCTCCACCAGGAATTTCGTCTCGAAGACGTAGATGCCCATGCTGGCGAGCGCCACCTCGGGCTTGCCCGGCATGGGCGGCGGATCCCTGGGCTTTTCGAGGAAGGACAGGATCTTGTTGGTCTCGTCGATGTGCATGACGCCGAACGCCACGGCTTCGAGACGCGGCACCTCGAGGCATCCGACGGTCACGTCGGCATTGGCATCGACGTGCTGCTGGAGCATCTTCTCGTAGTCCATCTTGTAGACGTGATCGCCCGCAAGAATGACCATGTATTTCGGGTCGTAGCTCTCGATGATGTCGATGTTCTGGTAGACCGCGTCGGCAGTGCCCAGATACCACATGCTTTCGGACACGCGCTGGCTCGCCGGCAGCACGTCGAAGCTCTCGTTGCGTTCCGGCCGCAGGAAGTTCCAGCCCCGTCCCAGATGGCGGATCAGGCTATGGGCCTTGTACTGCGTCGCGACCGCAATGCGGCGGATGCCCGAGTTCAGGGCGTTCGAGAGGGCAAAGTCGATGATGCGGGTCTTGCCGCCGAAATAGACCGCGGGTTTGGCACGGCGGTCGGTCAATTCCAGCAGACGGCTTCCGCGACCCCCGGCCAGAACATAGGCCATCGAGTTGCGTGAGATCGGCGCCTGGGTCGACTTCTCGCTCATCGGTTCCTCCCCGCAAGTTTGACGACGTGCCCGGCAACGGCCGGACCATCGATGAAGTTGTCGGCGTTTCCGTCCTACTCGCCCAGGAACTCGAAATAGACGGTCCCGATGGGCGGCAGGAACACCTCGCCCGAAGCCGGAAGGCCGTGCGATCCGACGCCGACCGCGGTGATGCCGCCGAGGTTGCCGGAGTTGGACCCGCCGTAGATGTCGGCATCGGTGTTCAGCAATTCGCGCCATCGGCCGGGCCGCGGAAAGCCGAGGCGGTAATTGCTGCGCGGCACCGGGGTGAAGTTCGAGATCACGACGACCGGAGGGTCCTCGGCAGCGCCGAAACGAGCCCAAGCCAGAACCGAGTTCGCGCTGTCGTCGGCGACGATCCAGCGGAAGCCTTCGGGTTCGCAGTCCCGCGAATGGAGGGCCGGCGTGCGCCTATACACTGTGTTGAGATCCCGGATCAGGTCCTTCACACCGCGGTGGAGGTCGTATTGCAACAGATGCCAGTCCAGGCTCTGGTTGAAGTTCCATTCGGAGGTCTGGCCGAACTCGCTCCCCATGAAGATGAGCTTCTTCCCCGGGTGCCCCCACATGAAGCCGTAATAAGCGCGAGCATTGGCGAAGCGCTGCCATTCATCGCCGGGCATCTTGCCCATGATGGACTTCTTGCCGTGGACGACTTCGTCATGCGACAGCGGCAGGACGAAGTTCTCGGAGAAGGCATAGAGGAGCCCGAAGGTCATCCGGTCGTAGTGCCAGCGCCGGTGGATCGGATCGAGCGACATGAACTCCAGCGTGTCGTGCATCCAGCCCATGTTCCACTTGAAACCGAAGCCGAGGCCCCCCGCATAGGTCGGGGCCGAGACCCCTGGCCAGGCGGTCGATTCCTCGGCGATGGTCATGGCGCCAGGATGGTGCTCGTAGCAGACCTGATTGACGTGCTTGAGGAAGTCGATGGCCTCGCGGTTGTCGTTGCCGCCGTCCCAGTTCGGCAGCCATTCGCCCGCCTTGCGGGAATAGTCGAGGTAGAGCATGGAGGCGACCGCATCGACCCGCAGTGCGTCGATGTGGAAGCGCTCCAGCCAGTAGAGAGCATTGGCCACGAGGAAGCCCGACACTTCCCGGCGGGCGAAATCGTAGATCGCCGTGTTCCAGTCGGGATGAAACCCCCGGCGAGGGTCGGCGTACTCGTAAAGCGGTGTGCCGTCGAAATTGGCGAGACCGTGCACGTCGACCGGGAAATGGGCCGGAACCCAATCGATGATGACGCCAAGGCCGGCCGCATGGGCGCGGTCGACGAAGCGGGCGAACCCGGCGGCGTCGCCGAAGCGGCGGGTGGGGGCGAAAAGCCCGATGGGCTGGTAACCCCAGGAGGCGTCCAGCGGGTGCTCGGAAACCGGCATCAGTTCGAGGTGGGTGAACCCCATATCGCTGGCATAGGAGACGAGTTGATCGGCGAGTTCGTCGTAGGTGAGAAAGCGGTTGCTTTCCCCGCGCCGCCAGGATCCGAGATGGACCTCGTAGATCGACATGGGCTCGCGACGACGATCGACCTGCGCGCGCGATTCGAGGTAGGCGCCATCGGTCCATTCAAATTCGCCGCCCTGCCGCACCACGGAGGCGGTGGACGGCCGCAACTCTCCCTCGGTGGCGAGGGGGTCCGCCTTGAGGGGCAGCAGCGCCCCGTGCGAACCGACGATCTCGTACTTGTAGATGGCGCCCGCCGCGATGCCGGGGGCGAAGATTTCCCAGATGCCGCTCTCGACGCGCTTGCGCATCTGGTGCCGGCGCCCATCCCAGTCGTTCCAGTCGCCGACGACCGACACCCGCGCCGCATTGGGCGCCCAGACGGCGAAATGCACTCCGGCGACGCCCTCGTGGGTCATGGGATTGGAGCCGAGCCGTTCGTGCAGCTTCTGGTGCCGTCCCTCGACAAAGAGGTGGTCGTCCATCTGCCCCAGCACCGGGCCGAAACCGTAAGGGTCGTCGAGCTCCCAGGTGCCTCCCGGGTTTTCGGCCCGCAACCGGTATCGGCAGCGCCCGTTCTTGGCCGGGACCGAACCTTCGAAGAACCCGGCCGGGTCCCGCCGGGTCAGTGGAAAGATCGATTCGCCCGGTCCGATGGCCGACAGGCGGTCGGCGTGCGGCACAAAGGCTCGCAGGGCGTAGTCGGCCGGGGCGTCGTGCAGGCCGAGCACCGCGAAGGGATCGCCATGGCGCGCCGACACGATCGCCGCGACATCGGAGTCCCGAGCCTGCCAGCCGATCTCGCTCATGACGCCTCCCTTGCGGACCCTTATACCGGGTTATTACGCCCCGGCGCGGGGGACGTTCCAGATTTCGTCGGCATATTCGCCGATGGTCCGGTCCGAGGAGAACCATCCCATGCGCGCCGTGTTGAGGACGCTCGACCTCCACCAGGA
>CAXSEU010000244.1:0-5330 GCA_964236485.1 uncultured Lichenihabitans sp.
CGTGACGCGAGAGGGGAAGCGGTCCCTCAGCCGCTCCTCGTGGATCGGAATGACGCGGCGGGCGTCGTAGCCCACCTCCTTCATCATGTCCTCGGTGGCCAAGACCAGGTTCTGCTGACTGCCGACCGCAAGCCCGACCGGCACATACATGGTCTCCACGTCCACCGCGCCGCCCGGCCCCTCGATGTTGTCGAACACATAGACCAGATCTCCCGCCAAAGCCCAGGTGTCCGCGGACTTCGCCTTGCCGTCGTTGCGGACCCCGACCCACATGGACCCGAAGGTATGACTGTCATAGGCGACGTGAAGATCGATGCCGGGCAGCACGTCGGACTGATCGCCGTCGATGCAGACCAGTCGCTTCTGTCGCGCCAGATCGACGCCCCGAACGATATCGCCCGGGTCGACGGCCACCATCATCCAGCGCAGCCTGTCAGGTAGCGCCATCGCCCAGGTCCATTTGGCGATCTCCCGTTCCTGGATGAAGAACCTCGCCTTTGGAAAGTCTTCGACATTGCCGAAATGGTCGAAATGCGCGTGCGTGATGAAGACGGTGTCGACCTCCTCGGGCGTCAACCCGATGCCGCCGAGGACCTTGCGCGGCGAGCGCCAGTTCTCCACCCCGAATTTGTCGCCGAGGTGCTTGCCGTAGTCCTTGTCGTTGTAGCCCACGTCGACCATGGCGGTATGGCCGTTACCCTTGATCAACGCGTAGCAATAGGGAAGCTTCACGTGGCCCTGGTTGTGAGCCCCGTAGAGCACGCCGCTCTTGTGATAATTCTTGACGAAAGAGTATTCCAGAACCCAGATTGAGTACTGTCCCATGGTGTTTCCTCTCCCGGTTATTGTTTGACGGCGCCACAGCTGCAGCAGGCGTGTCGAAAATCCACCATCATCATGCCGAAGCGACTGTCCGAGGTAGACTGCAGCGTTGCGTAGGCTCGCGATAGCAGCGACGAAGCGGCGCCGAGGTCCGGATCGCGGTCCGCATCCAGTCGGATCGACCTGATCTGCTGAAGGCAATCCCTCGCCAGTCGGGCTGCTACGGTCAGACGCTCGTGATGCGCGGCAAGCCGTCCCGGCGCCGACAAGCTGGCGAGCCGGTCGCAGGCATCCCTGCAGAGGTCCTCGGCATGGCTGAGCGACGGCATATCGAAGGCATCGCGCCGCCCGCTCGCCTGGGCGAGGATCAACAATCCACCGGCTTGCGCGACAACACGCTTGAGGTCGCCGTATATGGTGCGCGCACCGAGCCCATAGCGCAGCACGGCTTCGTCGGTCTTGGACGCGTCGACCTCCGTGGGGTCCTCGACCGGAGCCGCCAGGCTCTCGCAGTGCCATCGATGTACGCCCGCAGCTTGATCGAGCAGCGAAAACGCACGGGAAGTGGCGGTCATGGACAGGCCCTCGTGGTGTTCCGCTCGATGAGTTCGCCCGGATGACGCTGCGCCGCGGGCTGGCCGACCTCGCCGCGCGTCAGTGCGACCGCGAGTTCGATCGTGCCTGCGATCATGCTGTCGACCGGTTGGCGCACCGTGGTGAGATCATAGGAGGGCCAGGACGCCATGCCGATGTCGTCGAAACCGACGACGGCGACATCTTCGGGCACCCGCAGCCCGCCGTCCCGCCGGATGGCGTCCAACGCTCCCACGGCGAGAATATCGTTGGCGCAGAACAGCGCGTCGGGCTGCGCCGGGCCGCGGAGCAGCTCGAGCGCCCCTCTATACCCTTCTTCGTAGGTGAAGCTCCGCCCCTGACTTGCAGGGGGCACGTGAGTGGACCGCGTCGCGCATCGTCTGGAGAAGCCGATCCATCGGTCCCTGTTCGTCGAGGCGTCCGGCCGACCGGACACGAAGGCGAGACGCCGGAAGCCGCGATCGAGCAGGAAGTCGGCCACCAGGGCGCCGCCCGCAAGGTTGTCACAAGTCACCGAGAAGGAGTGTTCGTCAGCAGCGTGGCGGTTGAAGAAGATCACCGGCGATCCCACGCGCCGGCACGCGTCCGATGCATCCGACGGGAGCGTGGTGGCAGGATGATCACGATGTCGGGATGATAGGACAGCAGCACGTCGAGCCCGTCGTTCTGCGGCCGGTTCGGCTGCTCCACGACCAGCATGACGTTGAAACCGACAGCCTGGATCCGCTCGGTCAGGCTGGTCAGAACCTCCGGATAAAACGGGTTGGTGATGTCGGAGACCACAACGCCGACAATCCGGCTGCTCTTGGTGATCAGGCCGCGCGCCAACGGATTGGGCTGGTAGCCGATCTCGCTGGCCTTCGAGAGCACGCGCTCGCGGGTCTCCGGCGCGATCACGGCATCGTTGTAGAAGGCGCGGGACACCGTCGAGACCGACATGCCGAGGTGCTGCGCGAGATCCTTGACCGTCACGCGCGAGCGGCGGGGCCCTCGTTCAAGCAAGCGCGACATGATCACGGCTCACCTTCCACGAGCCCGCCCTAGGCAGCGTTCCGGCCGCCATAACGGCGCACGCGGATATTCGCCTGCTCGGCATGTCCAGCAAAGCCTTCGAGGTTGCACAGCCGCGAACAATATTCGCCAACAAGCGCGCTGGCTTTGTCCGTCGTCACCCGCTGGTAGGTGCAGGTCTTGAGGAACTTGCCCACCCACAGACCACCGGTATAGCGCGCGGCTTTCTTGGTCGGCAGCGTGTGGTTGGTTCCAATGACCTTGTCGCCAAAAGCCACGTTGGTTCGGGGACCGAGGAAGAGCGCGCCGTAGTTGTTCATGTTCGCCAGGAAGTAGTCCGGGTCGCGGGTCATGACCTGCACGTGTTCTGATGCCAGCCGGTCCGCCTCGCGCACCATCTCCCCGTCGTCGTCGCAGACGATGACCTCGCCGTAGTCGGCCCATGACCTTCCGGCGAGTTCGGCCGTCGGCAGAACCGCCAATTGCCGCTCGACCTCGGCCATGGTGTCGCGCGCGAGCCTTTCCGAAGTGGTCAGCAGCACGGCCGGCGAATTCACGCCGTGCTCCGCCTGCCCGAGAAGGTCGGTGGCGCAGATCTCGCCATCCACACTGTCGTCCGCGATCACCAGCGTTTCGGTCGGGCCGGCGAAGAGATCGATGCCGACCCGTCCGTAAAGCTGTCGTTTGGCTTCGGCCACGAAGGCGTTGCCTGGACCCACCAGCATGTCGACAGGAGCGATCGTCTCGGTTCCGAGCGCCATCGCGGCCACCGCCTGCACACCGCCGAGCACGTAGATCTCGTCGGCGCCTCCGAGATGCATGGCCGCCACGATGGCCGGATGGGGCCCGCCCTGGAAGGGCGGCGCGCAGGCGATCACCCGCTTCACGCCGGCGACCTTGGCCGTCACCACGCTCATATGGGCCGAGGCCACCATCGGATATTTGCCGCCCGGCACGTAGCACCCGACCGCGCTGATCGGGATGTTCTTGTGCCCGAGAAAGACTCCCGGCAGCGTTTCGACCTCGATGTCGCGCACCGCGGCGCGCTGATGCTGGGCGAAGTTGCGAACCTGCGCCTGGGCGAAACGGATATCGTCGAGGTCCTGTTTCGAGGCGTTCGACAAGGCCTGTTCGACATCGGCGTCGGACAGGCGGAACTGTGCGGGCGACCATTTGTCGAATTTCTCCGACAGGTCGCGAACCGCCGCGTCGCCGCGCGCCTCCACGTCCGCCAGGATGCCCTCGACGGTCGCCCGGGTCCTGGCATCCGTCGCCGCCACCGTGCCCGCGTCCTGGCCGCGTTTCAGATATCGAACCATCGTGCTTGATCCTCGTCTCGCTGGGAACGACGGGCGGCGGCAAGCGCCGCCCGTGCCCTGCCTCAGGGCTGAACCTTGGCTTCGACCTTGGTCAGTTTGTATTCGTCCGCCTGCGCCTTGCAGTTCTGGCAGTTTATGCCCGGCTCGTCCGCCGCCTTCACGACTTCGGCCGGCAAGGGCTGGATCGTCGCACCAGTGGTGGGCTTGCCTTCCAGAGCCGATTGGAGCGTCAGTTCGGGCAGAAGCACCGGGTTGAACACCTCGGTCACGAAAGAGTTCGGCACCACGTTCGCCGGGAAGGTGTTGCAGCCGTCCTCGAAGGTCTGGCCCTTGCAGAGCTTCACATCGGCGGCCGGCACCCAAGGGAGCGGGTACTGGATGTTCATCGGCTCGAGCTGCCGCTTCTTGGTGAGAATCTCCATCATGAGCTTGAAGGCATAGGCTGCAGTGGCGGGAGGAGATCCGGCCGAAACACCCCTGAGTCCGTTCTTCTGGTCGTCGGGGTTGGCGAGCGCCAGCCTGAAGCCGTTGGAGTTTTCGCCGGTCATCGGCACGAGCCGGGTGCCTTTGTCCTTGAGCGCCTGGATGGCGCCGTATTCGCCGGCCTGCGCCCAGATACCATCGACATCGGGGTGCGCCGCGAGGGCCTTCGCGGTCTCCTGCTGCGTCGTGCGGTCATCCCAGAAAGAGTAATATTCGGCCACCACCTGGATGCCGGGATATTTCTTGAAGACCGACATCGCCCCATCGGTGTGTCGCTTGTCCACCGAATTGCCGGGAACGCCGCGGCTCAGGAAAATCTTGCCCTTGCCGCCGAGCTCGTTGACCAGCGCCTGCGCGGTATTTTCGCCGAAGCCAGCCGAAATGTAGCTGACGTTGTAGGCGCAGGGCTCGGTGACCGTGGCGTCGTACATGAAGAACTTGACGCCCTTGCCGCAGCCCCGCTTGACGGTGCGGTTCAGCGCGGTGGCGGAAATCGGAAAGCTGATGATGCCTTGGGCGCCGGCGTCGATCATGCTCTCGTAGGCTGCGATCTGGGCCTGCGGATCGGTGCCCGAGATGACTTCCTTGAGCTCCACCATCTTGTCGTAGGGCGGGGTCGCAGCGAGCGCCTTGACCGTGTTGGCCGCCTCCGACTGCCAGGCATTGCCGCTGTAGCTCAGGGCCAAGAAGACCTTGATCTTGTCCTCCGCCGTCGCCTGGGAGGTCGCGACCGTGCCGAACAGAGCCGCGAGAAGCGCTCCCTTGCGCCAGTTGGAAAGCATTCGTTTCATGGTTTTCTCCCTTGGTTTATCCGCTCTTCGCGGGAACGTTCTCACGGACTTTTGTCCCCTGCCGCCAGTGCGAGCGGTCTAGCGCACCGACAAGCGTTTCAATCGCGCGAACGTGTTTTCGCGCAGAAGCAGGAGGGCGATCAGGATGATCGAGCCCTCGATCACCGTTCTCCAGCCCTGCCCGATGCCGAGCGCCGCGATTACGGTGCTGAGCGTCGTCAGCAGCAACGCGCCCCCAACGGTGGCCGCGAAGCTGCCGCTGCCGCCCAGGATGGACGATCCGCCCACCACCACAGCCGCGATGCTGGGC
>CAXSEU010000244.1:5340-5886 GCA_964236485.1 uncultured Lichenihabitans sp.
GTCGGCGACCGCGACCTCGAGGCCGCCAAGTGCATCGTGCTGGCGACCGGCTCGCGCACGCCGCCCGACCGCTCCTGCCAGGCTATAGGCGCAGCCTCGCGGAGCGTCCCGAGCGGCGTCGTCAGCAGCAGGGCACCCCCGACCGTCGCAGCGAAGCTCCCGCTGCCTCCGAGAATCGACGATCCGCCGACCACCACCGCCGCGATGCTGGGCAGCAGGTAACTGTCGCCCATGCGCAACGTCGCGCCGTCGGAGTAGCCGGCCAGCATCAGCCCAGCCAGCCCTGCCGACGCGGCGCTCGCCATATAGGCCAGGATCGAGATACGGATCGCCGGCACGCCGGCCACATGGGCCGCGCGGGCGCTCGCCCCGATCGCGTAGAGCTTTCGACCGAACGCGGTCGCGCTTTGCGCAAGGGCCGCCGCGATCGCCAGGACGATCACGAAAATCAGCAGGAGCGGCACCCCGAGCACCCCGCTCTTCATCAGACCCACCAAGATCGAGGGCGAGGCTCCCCGCGGCGTTCCGCTCGTGTAGCCCAAAGCC
>CAXSEU010000245.1:0-4187 GCA_964236485.1 uncultured Lichenihabitans sp.
GCACTGCCGGAACGCTCGTGGCTGCACGCCTCTGCCTTGCAACCGGCTGGCGACCCGCCGTCGAATACCTGCGGCTCGATCTCGCCGGGATCCGCTGCGATCCCGGCGGCATCGCGGTCGGACCCGAGGGACGCACCGGCAACAGCCGTGCCTACGCAATCGGCGACGTGGTGGGTCAGGTTCGTTCGGTCGAAGCAGCCGAGGCCCAGGCCGGAGTGGCCCTGCGGTCGGCGATCTTTCGCCAACCCGTCACCCTCGACCCCCGCGGCGTTCCCCGCATCCTGCGTACCGATCCCGAGGTCGCCGTTGTAGGCCTGACGGAGGTCGAAGCGCGAGGCCGTCACGGACGTCTTGGCGTCTGGCGCTGGCCCTATGCCGAGAACGACAGATCCCGCGCCGAGGGCAGCGCGGCGGGCCACATCAAGGTGCTGACGACCAGGTCGGGGCAGGTCGTCGGCGCCGGCATCGTGGGGCCGGAAGCCGCGGAAGGCATCGGCCTGTGGACGCTGGCGATCAAGAAAGGCCTGAACATCCGGGACGTGGCCGCCCTGCCCCTTCCGGCCGGCACTTATGCGGACCTCTCGCGGCGGGCGGCCCTGCAGGGCGCCTTCGCGGGGTACAACCAGCGCTGGGTGCAGCGGGCCGCGAAGCTGGTGCGCTGGCTCGGCTGACGCCAGGGGCGTGCATTGAACCCATGTGGCGACGAAGACGACCGTCGTCCGGGAGGGACCCGTCGACACGGCCGATGGGCGGGCTTGATGCCACCAACCCTCAGCCCAGCATTTTCCTGTACTGGACGAAGCCTGAACGCGACGCGATGCGGTCGTACAGCAGCATGGCGTTTCGGTTCGTCTCGTGCGTGAGCCAATAGACGCGCGAGCACTTCCGACGTGCCGCGTCGGCATAGACATGCTCGATGAGCCCGCGCCCCAGCCCGCCGCCTCGCGTTTGGGGGTCGACGAAGAGATCCTGCAGGTAGCAATAATCGCCGCTCGTCCAGGTCGAGCGATGCAGGATCCAGTGCACCAATCCGACCGCGCGGCCCTCCCTCCAGGCCAAGGCACCGAACATCGGTTCGGCCGGGTCGAGCATGCGTTCGAACGACAACCTGGTCGCCTCCTCGGCCACGGCGGCCTCGTAGAAGGTGAGGTAGCCGTGCCAGAGCGGATGCCAGGCGTCGAAGTCTGAAGCCTTGAGCGCAGCGATTTGGGTCATGCGGCCTCGGCTAGACATCCTTCGAGCGGCAGGATCGACTGGCACTGCCCGTCGCGCGCGGTGAGCACACAGCCCTGCGGCACCTCACGCCATCGCGCGCGATCGCCGTCGAGCGGCTCGGACACGACGATGATGCTTGTGCCACTTTGCCGCCAATAGAGCGTCGGCGCAAGGCCGTCGGAGGCCCAGCGGAAGGCGTAAAGCTCTTGCCCATCGGTCAGCGCCGCGGTGAACTTCAGCGGCTCGCGTATCCCGGCCTGCAGCATCAGATCGTGCACGACGTGCAAGGTCTTGGTCATGGCCGCGACCGGCTGGCGTTGGAGAGCGAAGGCAAAGGCCGCGAGGAACAGTGCCTCAGAATCCGTGGTTCCGGAGCGGTGCGGATAATGCTCGTCCGGGATCAGCGCATCGAGCCGGCGCCGGATCGCGCAATATTGTCCCACCTGTCCGTTGTGCATGAACATGAAGCGGCCGACCGCGAAGGGATGACAGTTGGCGCGCGCGATGGCCGGACCTGTCGAGGCCCGCACGTGAGCGAAGAAGAGCGACGAGCGAACCTGATGGCAGAGCGAGCGGAGGTTCTCATCCGACCACGCGGGCCGCACCTCGCGATAGATGCCCGGCGTCTTTCGCTCACCGTACCAGCCGATGCCGAAGCCATCCCCATTGGTGGCGACCTTGGTTTCGGAGGCGCAGAGCGACTGCGCGATCAGGGAATGCGCGGGCTCGGCCACCAGCGCGTCGAGAAACGTCGGCTCACCTTGGTAGGCGATCCATCTGCACATGACGTTCACCTCGATCGATGTTTCCGCAATGCAGCAGAATCGCCCTTGCGTGCTTAACAGGCCGTTAATGCTGGTTAACGGATCGCAACATTTACCCGCCGGCAAGCGCGTGGAAGAAGCTGCCGCTGACGCTTCCGCGCCGGCTCCCGGCCATGGTCGGCCCTGCCCCGTAGGCGTCAAGAACCTCGGCAAAGGGCTCGTCGTCACCCTCCCGGATCAGCGTGGCGTAGTGAAACTCGTGTCCCCGAAGCCGGGCGCCGGCTTCGAACGACGCGTTGTCAAGAACCCGTGCGTCGCGGTAGCCGATCGTCATCCTGCGTCGGGCGAAGCTGGTCTCGACGGCGAGGAGGCCTGCCATGGCATGACCCCGCCCTGCCGCGTCAATCAGCGTGCGGCCCAGCACCATGTAGCCGCCGCACTCGCCGTGGACGGGCCGCGTCTCGGCAAAGGCCCTCAAGCCGGAGAGAAAGCGCGCCGCCCCGGCGATCCGCCCCGCGTGCAGTTCCGGATAGCCGCCTGGCAGCCAGCAGCAATCGGCCTCGGCGGGAAGCGCCTCGTCGGCGAGCGGCGAGAAGAACATCAGCTCGGCACCGGCGCGGCGCCAGCCATCGAGCAGGTGCGGATACAGGAACGAAAAGGCGGCGTCCCGGGCGATGGCGATCCTTTGCCCCGGTGGAGGCAAGAGTGCGCCGACGCCCTCGGCGGCTCGCGCCGTCCCGGCCGAGGCCGCATTCAGGATGGCATCGAGATCGACATGGCGGAGGATTTCGTCCGCGAAAGCCTCGAGCCGCCCCTCGAGATCGGCGGTTTCGCCAGCCTGCACCAGGCCGAGGTGGCGCTCCGGCAGCCCAAGCACGTCCGAACGCGGAATCGCACCGAACACCGTGAGCCCCTGCGCCTCGACAGCACCCGCAACAAGGCGGCGGTGCCGTTCGCTGCCGATTCGATTGAGGATCACGCCAGCGATGCGCAGCCTCGGATCATAGCCGGCTAGCCCTGACAACAGGGCCGCTGCGGATTGCGACTGGCCGGAGCAATCGTGCACCAGCAGCACCGGCCAACCCAGCAGTGCCGCGATATCGGCCGACGATCCGCTTCGCCCAGGAGCGCCCGGAACTCCGTCGAAGA
This sequence comes from uncultured Lichenihabitans sp., assembly GCA_964236485.1. GTDB lineage: Bacteria > Pseudomonadota > Alphaproteobacteria > Rhizobiales > Beijerinckiaceae > Lichenihabitans. The sequence continues at coordinate 3,129 of CAXSEU010000245.1, forward strand.
GGCCCATCGAGCCTTCGCAGAGCACGAGATCGGCGTCCTCCCCGGCATCGGCCGCGATGCTAAGCGCGAGATCGGGGCTCATGGCCCAGCTGTCGATGTTGCGGCTCGGCACGCCGGTGGCGGCGGCGTGAAAGGCCGGATCGATGTAGTCCGGGCCGTTTTTCAGGCCCGCGACGCGCGTTCCTCGCCGCGCCAGGGCGCGCATCAGCCCGAGCGTGACGATGGTCTTGCCGCTGCCCGACCGGGCTGCGGCAATCACGAGACCCCGAGCCGGCGTCACGCGCTCGTCACCATGCCGGGCGTCAGGACGTCGTGCAGGGCCGCGATGGCGCCGACCACGATGATGGCCGGTGCCTTGAAGGCCCCGGCATCGGCGTCCGCCTTGGCGCGAGTGAGCGTCGTCCGCAGCACGCGCTGCCGTGCTGTCGTGGCGTCGGCCACGACCGCGACGGGCGTCTCTGCCGCGAGGCCGCCGTCCATGAGGCTCGTGGTGATCGTGGCGAGATGCGTCATGCCCATGTAGAGGATGATCGGCACGCCGGTGCGGGCCAGCGCCGCCCAGTCGCAACTATCGCGGCTCGTGGCGAAATGTCCCGTCGCCAGGATGACGGCGTGGTTGGTGTCGCGGGTGGTGGCCGGGATGGCCGCATAGGCGAGGCCGCCGATACCGGCCGTGATGCCGGGTACGACGCGAAACGGCACGCCGGCCTCGACCAGCGCCAGCGCCTCCTCGCCGCCCCGGCCGAACACGAACGGATCGCCGCCCTTGAGGCGAAGCACCCGCTTGCCCTCGCGGGCGAGTTCGATGAGCCGCTCGGTGATATCGCGTTGCTGAGGTGAGGGAAGGCCGCCGCGCTTGCCCGCGAACTCCCGGGCCGCGCCTGGGCCGGCGAATCCCATGATCTCCTCACCCACAAGCGCGTCGAACACGATGACGTCGGCCTCGGACGATTGCTTCGCGCGCTCGGCGGCCGGGAGCGTCTTCAGCACTTTTTCGCAGAGCGTCACGAGCTCGGGTGAGGCGGCAAACGCGACCTTGAGCGGCTTTGGTTCCAGCGC
>CAXSEU010000245.1:4197-5871 GCA_964236485.1 uncultured Lichenihabitans sp.
CGGCCTGCCGCAGGGCGTTCACGGCATGCAGCGTGAGAAGGCCGGGGTCGCCGGGTCCCGCTCCGACGAGCCATACGGTTCCAGGATCGAAGCCGGGCAGCAGCCCTGCCTCGGCCAGGCGGCGGAGCGGATTCTCGGTCACGACGCTCCCTCAACCATCGACACTCCCGCCTCAGCGATCATCGGGGACGCCGGCGGGATCGCGAAAGCGCCGATGATAATCCGCGTCGTAAAGCGCGCTGTCGCGAAAGTCTCGCGCGCCGAGTACCGGACCGACGAGGATGATGGCCGTCCGTTCAATGGGGTCGAGCCGCACCTCGTCCGCAACGCGGCCCAGGGTCGAGCGAAGGATGCGCTCGTCGGGCCAGGACGCACGGTAGACCACGGCGACGGGGCAATCCTTGCCATAAGAAGGCATGAGCTCGGCCGCGACGCGTTCGATGGCGTGAATCGACAGGTGGATCGCAAGGGTAGCGCGGGTCGCGGCGAAACCCGCCAGGGTCTCGGCTTCGGGCATGGCGGAGGCACGCCCGCTCGTCCGGGTGAGGACGAGCGACTGGGCGACTTCGGGCAGCGTCAACTCCGTGTGGAGCGCGGCGGCGGCGGCGGCGAAGGACGGGACACCAGGCGTCACCGTGTAGGGGATGCCGAGGTGATCCAGGCGCCGGATCTGCTCGCCGAGCGCGCTCCAGATCGAAAGATCGCCCGAGTGGAGGCGCGCGACGTCATGCCCGGCAGCGGCGGCGGCGGCGAATTCGGCCGCGATGGCGTCGAGCGTCAGCGGCGCCGTGTCGACGATGCGGGCGCCCGGCGGGCAATGATCCAGCAGGGCAGGCGGCACCAGGGACCCGGCGTAAAGACAGACCGGGCAACGAGCGATGAGATCGCGTCCGCGCAGCGTGATGAGGTCGGGCGCACCGGGGCCGGCCCCGATGAAATGCACCGTCATGGGCCCTCACATTGGGTCACGGCAGCGATGGCGCAGGTGGCATCGGCCACGGAGATCCGCGTGAGGACGAGCCTTGCGCCGGGGCCGCCAGCCGCGAGAGCGGCAGCCTCGGCCACGGACGGAATACCAAAACAGGCCTTCGCGGTCGCGGATCGCACCGCGATGCGGTCTTCCGCTTCGGCTAACGCCTGCTTCGGCAGGATCAGCACCGGGAGGCCGAGATGTGCCGCCGCCTGATGCAGCACGGGGCGGTCCTTCTCCGCGATCGTGACGAGCGTCGCGGGAAGATCAGCCAGGGCGGGGTGGTGCATGGCCGCGAGCCGCCGCGCGTTCTCGACCAGCGCCACCAGGGTCTCGGCCGAACAGGCTTTGCGGAACCCGACCCCGATGGCGAGGCGGCACATCGGAATGGGCTCATCGCGTAGCCCTTCCGCTTCTGGCCCGAACGCCCTCCATTCGCTCACGGTTTTACCCAAAGCCACTGCACCACCGGCATCGAGGCCCGCCAGCCATGGAACCCGCCGACCTTCTCAGCCTGCGCGACCTGGAGGCTCGTCAGCTCGCCGCCGTGCTGCCGGAAAAGCGTTGTCAGAAGCGCCTGGGTTTCGAGCGTGACGGCGTTGATCACCAGGCGTCCGCCGAGGTGAAGCGCCGTCATGGCGGTGTCGACGACGCCCGGCGCCGTGGCCCCCCCGCCAACGAAGATGGCATCCGGGGACGGGAGA
>CAXSEU010000246.1:0-5864 GCA_964236485.1 uncultured Lichenihabitans sp.
GCACGAGCTCGATGGAGGCCGGCGCTACGGGACCATTGAGGACTTCCGCAATTTCGTGAAGCTCGCCTATTCGAGCCCCTACATGCACCATTCGGGCGGCACGGTCTGCGAGCCGGTCGACCTGCCGGTGAACAAGCGCCACCTCGAGATGAACTATTCGCACATGCGATTGTCCGACAAGCCCTATATGGGTTCGGTCACGCATCCCGATCGGGCGCTCGACACCGTGAAGATGAGCGAGATCGTCTTCGGCCGGGAGTTCGTGCAGAACAACACGGTGATCACCAGCCTCATCAATGCCAATTCGCCGCTGGTCTGGGACGATGCGATGCTGGGCGCGGCGGAAGTCTATGCGGCCAACAACCAGGCCGTCATCATGACGCCCTTCATCCTCTCTGGCGCCATGAGCCCGGTGACGGTGGCCGGCACGCTCACCCAGGTCCTGGCCGAGGTGCTGGCCGGCGTCTCCTTCACGCAATTGGTGCGGCCAGGCGCGCCCGCCATCTTCGGCACCTTCGTCTCGACCCTCTCCATGCAGTCCGGCGCGCCGACCTTCGGCACCCCCGAGGCGACGCTCGCCATCTACGGGGCCGCCGCCCTGGCGCGGCGTGCCAAGCTGCCGTTCCGCACCGGCGGATCGCTCTGCGCCTCCAAGGTGCCCGACGCCCAAGCAGCGTATGAATCCGCCAACACGCTGCTGCCGACCGTGCAGGCCGGAACCAACTTCGTCCTCCATGCGGCGGGATGGATGGAAGGGGGACTCGCCTCGTCCTACGAGAAGTTCATGCTCGATTGCGACCAACTCGGCGCCATGCACGTCCTAGCCAAAGGCTATGACCTCAGCGAGAACGGCCAAGCCATGTCGGCCTTCCACGAGGTGGCGCCGGGCGGCCACTTTCTGGGCTGCGCCCATACGCAAGCCAATTTCGAGAACGCCTTCTATCGCTTCTCGACGGCGGACAACAATTCGGTCGAGCAGTGGGAAGCCGAAGGCAAGCGCGATGCGGCCCAGCGCGCCAATGGGGCCTGGAAGAAGGCGCTGGCCCAGTACGATCCGCCGCCGATCGACCCGGGCGTCGACGAGGCGCTGCGCGAGTTCATTGAGAAGAAGAAGGCCTCGATGCCCGATACCACACATTGAGGGCTCCCTCTTTCCTCCGGAACCAGCAGGGTGTCGGGCAGAGCCAAACGGATCGATCAATCGACCCGGTTGCGGGATAGGATCCGTTGTCCTATTCTACCTGACTACCTGGTTAGTTTGTGTTCAAACATTGGCCGCCGCAAACACGTCGCAGCGAGGGACCGCAGCGCGTGAGCGTGCGGGGCAAGGATGCGGTGGTGGTGATAAGCGTCGAGGAGTTGGACCGGCTCCTGCCACCGACGGCTCGACAGTTGCCCTTGGTAACGTTCTTGGAGGGTTTGCATCTTGGCGGCGTGCCTCTGGATCGGGAGCAAGATCAAGGCAGAGACGTTGAGCTTTGAACGGATGGCCGCTCGATACCAACGTCATCGCCGCTCTCATCAATCCCAACGGTGCGCCGAGTGTGAAATCCTGGGCAGCCGTACAGAACGAGCAGCTACTCTACATCAGTATTTTGACCCTTGGAGAATACGACAAGGGTATCCATCATCTGCCCATCGAACACGCAGAGCGATCCCGCTGTACCGCCGGCCGTGACGCTCTCGAGGCGCGCTTCCGAGGTCGCATTCTGGCGCTTGGCAACTCGATTGTTCGCCGCTGGGGTGAAATCTCAGGCTCCGTGAAGCGTTTTTTGCCGGTCGGGCATTCGGGCATGCAACGTCCACCTTGCCTCGGCCCGACGCATTGAGGCTGCGCTGACCCCATCCGCCGCCTATGGCGGCACCTTCCCCGAAGCGGGGAAGGAGGAGGAAGTGGATTTCCCTCCCCGGGCCGGGGAGGGTGGCGCGCAGCGCCGGGTGGGGTAGAGTTCGTCTTTTTCACCGGCCGAGCGTCCATGGCGAACCAGCGCGCCCGCGATCTGCGCAAAAGCATGACCTCGGCGGAAGTCAGACTCTGGCTGCAACTGAGGGCGCTACGAGCGCAGGGGCTTCATTTCAGGCGCCAAGTGCCTCGTCTAGGCTACATCCTGGATTTCGCGTGCCTGAAGTCGGACCTTGCGATCGAATCGATGGCGAGCAGCACGGGCTCCCGCCTAACCAGAGGTACGATCAGGTCAGGGACGCGGCCCTGGCGATGGGAGACTTCCTCGTCCTCCGGTTCTGGAATCACGAGGTCACGAAGAACGTGGACGGCGTGGTCGAAACGATCATCCACCATGCGCGGCTGAGATCGAGGCGGTGACGCCCATCGAACGATGCTACCGCTGCCTCTCCTCCCAACCCTCGGCCCGGTAGAACGGGGCGTTCGACGGGGGCAGGGTGGGGATGCCGCGAATGTGGTCCGAGGCCTTTTCGGCCAGCATGATGGTCGGGGCGTTCAGATTGCCATTGGTGATGTTCGGCATGATCGAGGCGTCGGCCACCCGCAGGTTCTCGACGCCGATCACCCGGGTGTCCGGCCCTACCACGGCTTGCGGGTCATCCACCGCACCCATCTTGCAGGTGGCGCAGGGGTGATAGGCGCTCTCGACGTGCTCGCGGATGAAGGCGTCGATCGCCCCGTCGCTCGTGGCTATGGCACCGGGCAGGATCTCGTCGCCCGCGTAGCGCGCGAAGGCCGGTTGGGCGAAAATCTCGCGCGTCAGCCGCACGGCGGCGCGAAATTCCGTCCAGTCGTCCTCATGGCTCATGTAGTTGAACCGGATCACCGGTTTCTCGCGGGGGTCCGCCGAGGCGAGGGACACGCGGCCTCGGCTCTTCGACCGCATGGGGCCGACATGGGCCTGGAAACCGTGCTGGGTCGCCAGATCCTTGCCGTTGTAGGAGATCGCCGCCGGCAGAAAGTGATATTGGAGGTCCGGCCAAGCCACGCCGGCCCGGCTTCGGATGAAGGCGCAGCTTTCGAAATGGTTGGTGGACCCTAGCCCCTTGCGGGTCAGCAGCCATTCGAGGCCGATCTTCGCCTTCGGCAGCAGGCCGAGCGAGGAGAAGAGCGTGATCGGCTCCTTCGAGGCCACCTGGAAATAGACTTCGAGGTGATCCTGCAGGTTGCCGCCGACGCCGGGGCGATCCGCCACCACGGCGATGCCGTGACGCTGCAACTCCGCGGCCGGACCGATCCCGGAGACCATCAGCAGTTGCGGCGAGTTGATCGATCCGCCGCTGAGCACGACCTCGCGGGCGGCCTTCACCTCGACCGAGGTGCCGTCGCGCGAAACCCGCACGCCCACGGCCCCGCGATCCTCGAAGAGGATCTTCTCCGCGAAGGCACGGGTCCAGACCGTCAGGTTCGGCCGCGCCTTTGCGGGATCGAGGTAGGCTCGCGCGGCGCTCCAGCGCACCCCGTTGCGAACCGTCATGTCCATCCGCCCAAAACCTTCCTGGCGAAAGCCGTTGACGTCCTCGGTCACGGCATACCCGGCCTCGCAGCCGGCCTCGATGAAGGCCTGGTAGAGCGGGTTGTTCAGCGGGCCGTAGCTGGTGTGGAGGGGGCCGTCCGCCCCCCTGTAGCTGTCGCCGCCCTCTTCCCGGCTTTCGGCACGCCTGAAGTAGGGCAGCACGTCCCGGTAGGCCCAACCGCGCGCGCCGGCCGCCTCCCAGGCCTCGAAATCCATGGCATTGCCGCGGATATAGACCATGCCGTTGATGGAGGAGGAGCCACCCAAAACCTTGCCGCGCGGGCAGGTGACGCGACGGTTGTCGAGGTGCGGCTCGGGCTCGCTGAGATAATTCCAGTTGTGGCGCTCGATGCCCATGGCCATGGCGAGCGCACTCGGCATGCGCAGGAGGGGGTTCCAATCGCTGCCGCCGAACTCCAGCAGGAGAACCCGCGAGCGTCCATCCTCGGTCAGCCGGTTGGCGAGGACACAGCCGGCCGAGCCGGCTCCGACAACGATGTAGTCGAACTCGAGCGATGATGCGGGCACGTCGCGGAACTCAGCGGTTGGTACGCCGCTCCTGCGAGGGCGTGCGGGAGAAGTGCTCGCTGTAGCATTTGGAGAAATGCGACGCGGACACGAACCCGCAAGCCAGTCCCACGGAGAGGATCGGCATGCTGGTCTGCAAGAGAAGCTGCCGTGCCCGTGTGAGACGCAGGCCGAGGTAATAGCGGGTCGGCGCCTGGCCGATATATTTGCGGAACAGCCGCTCCAACTGCCGTGTGGAGAGGCCAGCCCCATCGGCGAGATCGACGCAGGAGAGGGGCTGCTCGATGCAGCGTTCCATCTCGCCCACGACGTTGATGAGTTTCGGATGCGCCACCCCGAGACGTGCCCGCAGCTCCATCCGCTGCCGTTCGTCGCCGTCGCGCATGCGGTGGTGGATCAGTTGGTCGGTGACGCCCGAGGCCACCTCCTGGCCCTGCTGGCGGGCGATCAGCGCCAGCATCATGTCGATGGCCGCGGTGCCTCCCGCGCAGGTGAAGCGGGTGCGGTCGATCTCGAACAGTTCCTCCGTCAGCTCGATGTTCGGGAACTGCTCGGCGAAACTGTCGTGGTTCTCCCAGTGGATGGTGCAGCGATGACCGTCGAGAAGCCCGGCCTTGGCCAGCACATAGGTGCCCGTGCACACGGCGCCGACCGGTACGCCCCGCGCCGCGAGCCCCCGCAGCCGCGCGATCATTTCGCGATGATCGTAGGTCTGGACGTCGACGCCGGCACACACCACCGCGGCGGTGACGCCGGCGAGCTCGCTGAAGCAGCCGGCCGCCGCGACCGCCACGCCGTTCGAAGCTTTTACGGGCTGGCCGTCGCAGGAAAGGACGCGCCAGCCGAAGGCGTCCTGCCCGAGGACCCGGTTGGCGAGACGCAGTGGCTCGATGGCCGACGAGAAGGCGATCAGCGAAAAGTTCGGCACCAGCATGAAGGCCGCCGAGGTGATGTCGGCCATCGGCCGCGCCCCGTTCTGCCGGCTTCCGGCCGACCGAACCGGCACCCCGTCGGCCAGACGCAGACCAGGCCGCCCAGCCGCGGGGTTTCGCATCACCGTGTCAACAAGCGCCATCTTGGACACCCTCAGGGCCTGGTCGACCTTTTGCGACATCGCGGGTCGAATTTGGGCGATCGCACGGCGGACGTCAAACGAAGAAGAGCGCGGGTGCGGAGGCGATGCGTGACCGGTGCGGCCGAAAGCCCGGCGCCCGACTTGTCCTGGTCAACCAAGGTCGTAAGATCCGGCATCCGATCGGTCTCGGGCGCGTTACAAGCGGTAGGTCGGAGTATCAGGTCATGAAAATCTTCCGCACAGTCAGGGCACTGCGTGCCGGCGTCATTGCTCTCGCGCTGCCGCTCGTCTCCACGCTGGCGGTCGCCGCGCAGCCGGCGCCGGCGAGAGAGGGTGTCGTCAAGAATCGCCTTTCGAGACATCTGCGCCCGGCCGGTCAGCCGGCCCGCGTGCTGACGGTGCACCGACGCGCGCCCAACTACGCCAGTGTGCGCCGCCGGGAAGCAGGCGACTACGGCCCGGCCCTCCTGCGGCGCTGGAACGATCCCAACCTCTACAGCTTTGGGGGATGGCGTATCGGCGGCGACAGCTTCTACGGCGACACGCGCGGCGACCCGATCACCCGCGGAAATGCGACGCTTGGCGCGATCTCCGGCTATGGACCGGCGCGCGGCGGCTACGGTGGGCCGCATTTCGACAGCGTCGGAGGCTTCCACAACGGCCCTGGTCCGGACGCGCAGGAAGACGGCGATTACGCCTCGGGGAGCATCTCGACGCCGGTGTACAGCGGTGCGGTCCCACACTACCCAAGCATCAAACAACAAATCACAACCCTCAACACC
>CAXSEU010000247.1:0-2450 GCA_964236485.1 uncultured Lichenihabitans sp.
CAGGACGTCGTCGCCGAATCGATGCGCCAACCGGTCCTGGTCGATTTCTGGGCGCCCTGGTGCGGACCCTGCAAGCAGCTGACGCCGCTGATCGAGCGGGCCGTGGCGGCCTCCGAGGGCAAGGTCAAGCTCGTCAAGATGAACATCGACGAGCACCCGCAGATCGCTGGCCAGCTGGGCGTCCAGTCGATCCCGGCCGTCATCGCCTTCGGCAAGGGCCAGCCGATCGACGGGTTTGTCGGTGCTCTGCCCGAATCGCAGATCAAGCAGTTCATCGAGCGGCTAGTCGGCCCTCTCGGCGATCCCCTCAAGGACCTGCTCGAAGAGGCCGCCGCCTCGGCCGAGCAGGGTGACGTCGAAACCGCCGCCGCCATCTATGCCGAGATCCTCGAGGTCGACGAGGTTCATCCTGGAGCGCTGGCCGGCCTGGCCAGGCTGCATCTCGATGCCGGCCGGCTCGAGGACGCTGAGGCGGTTCTCGCCCTCGCGACCGGCAGCGTCGGGCAGGACCCTGCCATCGTGGGGCTGCGAGCGGCCGTGGACCTCGCTCAGCAGAGCGCCGACCTCGGCGACCTTCCCGATCTTCAGCGAAAGGTGGAGGCCGCTCCCGACGATCACCAGGCCCGCTTCGACCACGCCTTGGCATTGAATGCCAAGAATAAGCTCGAAGAAGCCGCAGCCGAACTGCTTGAAATCATCAGGCGCGAGCGCAATTGGAACGAGGACGGCGCACGCAAGCAACTCCTTCAGTTCTTCGAAGCCTGGGGCTTTGCCGATACCGCATCGGTGTCCGGTCGACGAAAATTGTCGGGACTGCTGTTCAGGTAGCCCGGCTGGGGTCCCGAGAATGAGCATCAACAAGCCCTATCGCGGCACGGACGACCTGCCGCGGATCATCCCGGTCTTTCCCCTGAACGGCGCCTTGCTGTTGCCGCTGGGGCAACTGCCGCTGAACATCTTTGAAACGCGGTACATGACGATGATCGACGATGTCATGAAGGCCGACCGCATAATCGGCATGGTGCAGATCCAGGGTGAGCCCTCCGATGCGGCGAAGCGGCCGCCCGTCTACGCGACGGGTTGTGCGGGCCGGATCACCTCGCTGGAGGAATCGGGGGACGGCCGCTACCTGATCACCCTCACCGGGATCGCGCGTTATCGCATCGTGGAAGAGCTCAGTGCGGTGACGCCCTACCGGCAGTGCAGGGTCGATTTCGACGCCTTCAGACGAGACCTCGATGAGGAGCAGGAGCGCGATCAGGTCGATCGCGCCGGCGTCGTCGCGGCGCTGCGGCAGTTCGCCGATCGGCATCGTCTTTCGGTCGATTGGGACGGGATAGACGCCGCGCCCAGCGACCTGCTGGTGAATGCGCTGGCCATGATGTCGCCATTCGGGCCGAAGGAAAAACAGGCTCTGCTCGAGGCGCCGGACCTCAAGACCCGCGCGGACGTGCTCATCGCCATCGCGGAAATGGATATGGCACGGGATGGTGCATCGTCGACGCTGCAGTGATAGGTCAGGCCGGCAGGCACGGAGGGGATGATCCGATGGGGACATATCAGGAGCGCTCGGGCAACGCGATGCCAGGGGGTGGCACCTCCGTCGATCCTCGATTGCTGGAGATCCTGGTCTGCCCGGTCACCAAGGCTGGGCTCGTTTACGACCGGGAGCGGCAGGAGCTGATTTCCCACGCGGCGCATCTCGCCTATCCCATTCGCGACGGAATCCCGATCATGCTGCCTGAAGAAGCCCGCAGACTCGAAGACTAGCCACGGATCCCGGAGACCTCGGCGAGGTGGCGGCGAGCGGCGGCGGTCTGGGCCGGAGGCGCACCGGCGACAGGGTTTCGATCCTGCGCCTGGGCTTTCCCGTGAAGGTCATGGGAGAGCCGCGGCTCAGGAGCAACGATACACGGCGCTGGCAGCAAAACCCGCACCTCAAGGTGTCGCTGGAGCACCTCGACGGCATTTTCGATTATCTCGCCAGGCACGACATCGACATGTACAGGATGTCCTCGGATCTGGCCCCCTACGCCACGCACCCGGATATGCCGCAGTTCCATTCGATGGTGCGCGACAGCGCCGACGAATTGGCGGCTCTCGGCCGCAAGGCGAAGGTGCTTGACCTGCGTCTGTCGTTCCACCCCTCGCAATACATCGTCCTGAACAGTCCTGACCCGGATCTCGTCGAGCGAAGCACGGCGGATTTACTTTCACAGGCCGAGATGCTCGATCTGATGGAACTCGGCCCCGAGGCGGTCGTGGTGATCCATGTCGGCGGCGCCTATGGAGACACCGTGGCGAGCCGGGAACGCTGGGTCCGCACCTGGCCGACCCTGCCGGAGCCGGTTCGCGATCATGCCGCGCCCCAGCTCGGCTGCCGCGCCCATCACCTGCCGAACGAACCGCCGGTAGGGATCGTCGGGGTCATCGCACGGCACCTCGCCCTC
>CAXSEU010000247.1:2460-4007 GCA_964236485.1 uncultured Lichenihabitans sp.
CGCTTACGGTGACCGGCAGTCGGGCAATGCCAGGTGGGTCGAGACTTGGAAGAGCCTTCCGGAGCCGGTGCGTCGCAGGCTGGTGCTGGAGCATGACGACGTCCGCTTCAGCGCCGCGGATGTGCTCTGGATCCACGCCCACACGGGCGTGCGGCTGATCTTCGATCATCAGCATTTCTGCTGCCTCAATCCCGAGCGACTCGAGATGGGCCGGACGCTTCGAGCCATGCTCGATACATGGCCCGCCGGCGTACGGCCGAAGATTCATTTCTCCTCGCCCCGCACCGAGCTGCGGCAGGTCAGCCGCAAGGACCGGAAGACCGGCAAGGCGAAGACCGTCATGGTGCCCCCGGTCTGGACCGGCCACGCGGACTACGTTCACCCGTTCGAATTCGCCGCCTTCATGCGAAGCGTGACGGATCGCAGCTTCGACATCATGATCGAGGCGAAGGCCAAGGATCTCGCCTTGGTGCGGCTGCGCCCGGACATGCTGCGCTATTCTCCCGACGTCGCGGCCCGGCTGGGCCTCGACGCCGCCGCCCAGCCCGAGCTTGATGCGGAGGAAGCCGCGATCACGGCGTCAGCCTCCGACCCGGGATCGGATGGGAACATGCCGCGATCCGATCGGGAGGAAGCCTGATGGTATCCTCGAGCAGGCAGGCGCGGGTTTTTCCCATTTCGCGCCCCGCTTTGTCGCTTTCTCGCGGGCCGAGAACGCGCTAAGCGCAGATCAAAGACGCTCCGCCCTTCGATTACCCGGGTCCCATGACCGACAAGCACCACATTCTGACCTTGTCCTGCGAGGATCGTCCGCGCATCGTCGCAACCGTGACGGGGCGCCTCGCCGACCTCGGCGGCAACATAGCCGAAAGCGCCCAGTTCTGGGATCGGAGCACCAACCGCTTCTTCCTCCGCATCCGCTTCACGGCTCCCGACAGCGTCACGGCCGATGCCGTCCGGACGGCGCTCGGCCCCGCCTCCGCCCTGTTCGGCATGCAACTGGATCTGACGGACGGAGACCGGCGGCCCAAGATCATCGTCATGGTGTCGCGGTTCGACCATTGCTTCGAACATCTGCTCTATCAGATCCGCGTCGGCTGGCTGCGCGCCGAGGTGGCGGCGGTCGTCTCCAATCACGAGGATGCCAGAGCCTCGGCCGAGGCGGCGGGTCTGGTCTATCATTGCTGGCCGGTCACCAGGGACAACAAGGTCGAGCAGGAGCAGCGCATGCTCGCCTTGGTGGATGACACCGGCGCCGAGCTCGTGGTGCTGGCGCGCTACATGCAGGTTCTGTCCGACCGCTTCTCCACGGCGCTTTTCGGGCGGATCATCAACATCCATCATTCGTTCCTTCCGAGCTTCAAAGGCGCCAAGCCCTATCACCAGGCCCACGAGCGGGGGGTGAAGATCATCGGCGCCACGGCTCATTACGTGACGGCCGACCTCGACGAAGGTCCCATCATCGAACAGGAGACGGAGCGCGTGAATCACGCCCTGTCGGGCGACGACCTCGTCGCCGTGGGGCGCGACATCGAATCGCGGGTCCT
>CAXSEU010000247.1:4017-5855 GCA_964236485.1 uncultured Lichenihabitans sp.
GCGCGCCGTGAAGATGCACATCGAGCGGCGGGTCTTCCTCAACGGGCGCAAGACGGTCGTCTTCACATGAGCGCGACGATGATCGATGGCAAGGCGATCGCGGCCGAGGTCGTCGCGCGCGTCAAGTCGGCCGCCGAAACGCTGCAGGATCGGTGCGGGCAGGTGCCGGGCCTCGCCGTTGTGCTGGTGGGGGAGAACCCGGCGAGCCAGGTCTATGTCGCCAACAAGAGCCGCACCGCCAAAGCCTGCGGCTTCAAGTCGGTTCAGTTCGACCTGCCGGCTGACACGGGCGCGAGATCCTTGCTCGATCACGTGGCGGCATTGAACGCCGACCCGTCCATCCACGGCATCCTGGTGCAACTGCCTTTGCCCAAGGGCATGGACGCGGATGCGGTGATCCGCGCCATCGACCCCGACAAGGATGTGGACGGCTTCCATCCGCTCAACGTGGGCCGGCTCGGCATCGGGGCGCTCGACGCGGCTTTCGTGCCCTGTACGCCCGCGGGCTCCATGGTGCTTCTGCACCGCGTGCTTGGCCAGAACCTTGCCGGCAAACGGGCGGTCGTCCTCGGACGCTCCAACATCGTCGGCAAGCCGATGGCGCAACTTCTGCTCAACGCCGACTGTACAGTGACGATCGCGCATTCCCGGACGGCGGACTTACCCGGGCTGTGCCGAACGGCCGATATCCTCGTGGCGGCCGTGGGGCGGCCCGAGATGGTGCGTGGCGACTGGGTGAAGCCCGGGGCCGTGGTGATCGATGTCGGGATAAACCGGATCGATGCCGGCTCCGGCAAGACGAGGCTCGTCGGCGACGTGGCGACCGCGGAGGCCGCCGCCGTGGCCTCGGCCATCACCCCGGTTCCCGGCGGCGTGGGCCCGATGACGATCGCCCTGCTGCTGGCGAACACCTGCCGCTCGGCCTACCGACACCATGGATTGCATGTGCCGGATGTGTTCGGTGCCTGAACGCGGCACGCTGTCGGACTCACGCGCCTCGCGATCGGTTGCTTGCGCCCGATGCTACGTGGAAGGATATCGACGACTGAGATCAATGCGATTTCGCGAAGGTAGGAACCTGGGAGACGAGGCCGATCGTATTCTCGGCAATTGGCGGTGCCGACTGGGTTCTCTGGTCTATGGCTTGGCAAGCGAGGCAAATGTAGCGCGGCACGGATCGACTGCTGGCATAATAGGCCGCGAGCCGCTTGCTGATCCCGAGTTCCGCTGCCGCGCGGTCGAAGGTAAACTTGTGACGCTTCATGAACGCGCTGAAATCGGCTGAGGACATGCTTTCCTCGGCGAGGTTGAGCACCGATCCGGCAGCCATGTCCACATCTTCATTCCCCCAGGCGATGGCGGTGCCTTCGTCGATGACGTGGACGGTGCTCATCAGTTTGCGGTCGTCCCGGAGCGGTGCATAGAACCTGAGTCTGAACAGCAAGGGCGCGAGGTCGACGATGTCAGATGCGCCGTCGCGGGTAGCGTCATCCCACGTCACGTCGATCTCGTAGCCGTTATGGAACGAGACGGAACGGATACGCGGCAAGGCTTTGCCAATGGTGACGAGATCAGTCTCGCTCATTCAGTTCTCTCCACTTCCGAGCCAACAGGTCCAAGTTATCAGCGGCCCATGCCACGGCGAGATCGAATCGCGGCGATCGAACTCGCCCTCCAAGACTTCAAGATCGGCCAAACGCACCTGGAAGGCCCCGCCAGGTCTCTTCACATGGAAGTGCGGCGGCGCATGATCGTCGGCGTACATGCAGATCTTGAGAGCGTGACTTATACCAACCTGCGCTGATCATGACGGGTTTGCCCAGGCTCGCAGTCCGATG
>CAXSEU010000248.1:0-1147 GCA_964236485.1 uncultured Lichenihabitans sp.
TGGATCGATAAGATCGTGCTGAACATGGGCGTCGGCGACGCCGTCAACGACACCAAGAAGGTGACCTCGGCGGCGGCGGATCTCTCCTTGATCGCCGGTCAGAAGCCGGTGATCACCCGCGCCAGGAACGCTATCGCGACCTTCAAGGTCCGCGAAAACATGCCGATCGGCGCCAAGGTGACGCTACGCTCGACCCGGATGTACGAGTTCCTCGACCGTTTGATCACGATCGCCCTGCCGCGTGTCCGCGATTTCCGGGGCCTGAACCCCAAGTCTTTTGACGGCCGGGGAAATTTCGCGCTCGGAATCAAGGAACATATCATTTTCCCGGAAATCGACTACGACAAGGCGGAGTCGATGCTGGGGATGGACATCATCGTGTGCACCACGGCAAGAACCGACGAAGAAGCGCGGGCGCTGCTTCGGGCATTCAATTTCCCGTTCCGGCAGTGAGGCTCTAGGCCTCAGACGCGGAAAGGCGAGGGTATCAGGATATGGCGAAGAAGAGTTCGGTCGAAAAGAACAAGCACCGCCAGGAGCTTGTGATCCAATATGCGGCGCGGCGCACGCGGCTGAAAACCATCGCGGACAACGACCGTCTGCCGATGGAAGAGCGCTTCGAGGCTCGTTTGAAGCTGTCCGAGCTTCCCCGTAACTCGGCGGCTAACCGGGTTCGGAACCGCTGCGAGGTCAGTGGCCGGGCGCGCTCCGTCTATCGCAAGATGAAGATGTCGCGCATCGCGCTGCGGGAACTCGGGTCCAAGGGCCTGATCCCCGGTCTCGTCAAGTCGAGCTGGTAAGAGGATTCCATGCCTGTGAACGATCCTCTGGGCGACATGCTCACCCGTATCCGCAATGCCCAGATGCGCAAGAAGGGCAAGGTTACGACCCCGGGCTCGCGGCTGCGCGCCAATGTTCTCGATGTGCTCGAAAGCGAGGGTTACATCCGCGGCTATTCGTCCACCGACCACGGCAATGGCCGTACCGAGTTCGACATCGAACTCAAGTATTTCGACGGTCATCCCGTCATCAAGCGGATCGAGCGGGTCTCGAAGCCGGGCCGCCGCGTCTATTCGGCCGTCGATTCCATGCCGCGCGTCGCCAACGGCCTCGGCATCACCATCATCTCGACGCCCACGGGCGTTAT
>CAXSEU010000248.1:1157-5833 GCA_964236485.1 uncultured Lichenihabitans sp.
ATTCCGCCCGCGAGAACAACGTCGGCGGGGAAGTCCTCTGCAGGGTCTTCTGAACGCGGCCACACCGAAGGTTTGAAAGATGTCGCGCATCGGAAAAAAGCCGGTGGCCGTTCCAGCGGGCGTTACGGCCCGGGTCGAGGGTCAGAAGGTCAGCGTCAAGGGCGCCAAGGGCGAGCTTGACTTCACGTGTCCCGAGGATGTCTCCGTCGCCTTCGAAGACGGGCAGATCCTGGTCAAGCCGCGCAACGACACCAAGCGGGCGCAGGCCATGTGGGGCATGGCTCGTTCCATGGTGGCGAACCTCGTGACCGGCGTGTCCAAAGGCTTCGAGAAGAGGCTCGAGATCACCGGCGTCGGATACAAGGCGGCCGTCACGGGCCGAAAGCTACAACTCTCGCTGGTCTACAGTCACGACTTCCACTTCCCGATCCCCGAAGGAATCGCCATCGCGGCGCCTCGCCCGACGGAACTCGTCATTAGCGGGATCGACAAGCGGGAAGTGGGTCAGACGGCGGCGGAAATCCGTGGCTTCCGTCCCCCCGAGCCCTATAAGGGCAAAGGCGTCAAATACGCCGGCGAATTCATCTTCCGCAAGGAAGGCAAGAAGAAGTAACGGGGTCTCCAGTGAGCAAACACAACCAGACCGAGAGCCGCCGCAAACGGGTTCGGCTTTCCATCCGCGCCAAGGCGGGTTCGCGTCCTCGGCTGTCGGTGTTTCGGTCCTCGAAGCAGATCTACGCCCAGATCATCGACGACACGAAGGGCGTCACCGTCGCGGCCGCGTCCTCGTTGGAGAAGGATAACCGAGAGGCCTTCAAGACAGGCGCCGATGTCGGGGCGGCCAAGAAGATCGGCGAATTGATCGCCAAGCGCGCCGTCGAGGCGGGCATCAGCGAAGTGGTCTTCGATCGCGGGGCTTATATGTACCACGGCCGCATCAAGGCGCTGGCCGAGGGCGCCCGGGAAGGTGGACTGAAGTTCTAAGAACGTTGCCGAGGAGGAGGCGTTCTTGTTTAATCCAGGCGGCAAGGCCGCATGAATCTCGAAGCGAGCGGCATGCCCCTATCGGATGGCCGCGCAAGTGACGGTGTATGATGGCACGTGAACGTGAGCGCGATCGCGACGATCGCGACAATGAATTCGTGGACAAGCTCGTCCACATCAATCGTGTGGCCAAGGTGGTCAAGGGCGGGCGACGGTTCGGTTTCGCCGCGCTCGTCGTCGTCGGCGATCAGAAGGGCCGGGTCGGTTTTGGGCACGGCAAGGCGCGCGAGGTTCCCG
This sequence comes from uncultured Lichenihabitans sp., assembly GCA_964236485.1. Classification (GTDB taxonomy): domain Bacteria; phylum Pseudomonadota; class Alphaproteobacteria; order Rhizobiales; family Beijerinckiaceae; genus Lichenihabitans. Next base: position 2,439 of record CAXSEU010000248.1, read on the forward strand.
AGGCGATCCGCAAGGCCACGGATGCGGCCAAGCGTGGGCTGATCCGGGTGCCGCTGCGCGAGGGTCGCACGCTGCACCACGACGTGAACGGACGCCATGGCGCCGGCAAGGTGCTGTTGCGCTCGGCACCCGCCGGTACCGGCATCATCGCCGGGGGTCCGATGCGCGCCGTCTTCGAGACGCTCGGGGTGCACGACGTGGTCGCGAAAAGCCAGGGTTCTTCCAACCCCTACAACATGGTTCGGGCAACCTTCGATGCCCTGCGCCAGGAGGATTCGCCGCGGCTAGTCGCCGCCCGCCGCAACATCAAGGTCTCCACGCTGCAGTCTCGCCGTCAGGGCGTCGATGCAGACTCGGTCGACTCGTAAGACCGGAGGGCAGATCATGACTGAACCAACCCTGAAGTTGCTCGTCGTCGAGCAGACCCGCTCCCCGATCGGCCGGCCGGCCGTGCAACGCCAGACGTTGATCGCGCTCGGCCTCAACAAGATCGGGCGTCGCTCGACCATGAAGGACACCCCCTCGGCACGCGGGATGGTGGCCAAGGTCGCGCATTTGACCCGCATCGTCGAAGGCGAGTGAGGAGCCGACCGATGAAGCTTAACGACATTCGAGACAACGAAGGCTCCAGCAAGCCCCGCATGCGCATCGGTCGCGGCATCGGGTCCGGCAAGGGCAAGACCGGCGGGCGCGGGGTCAAGGGCCAGAAGGCGCGAACCGGCGTCAGGATCAAGGGCTTCGAAGGCGGGCAGATGCCCCTCCATCGGCGTCTGCCAAAGCGAGGCTTCCGCAATATCTTCTCGCTCGATTACAACGAGATCAATGTCGGACGCATCCAGGAGTTCGTGGAAGCCGGCAGGATTTCGCCCGGCACCGTCACCATCGCGAGCCTGGTGGAAGCGGGCATCATCTCCAAGCCGCGAGATGGCGTGAAACTGCTCGGCATGGGTGAAATCTCGACGGCGTTGACGTTCGAGGTAGCGGCTGCATCGAAATCCGCGGTCGCGGCCGTCGAGAAGGCCGGAGGGTCGGTGGTGATCGTGGAGCGTAAGGGCGCCGCGCCGGAGAAGGCTGCCGAAGGCTGAGGGCCGGCGGGGACTCGGCGCCGTGGGCTGCGCGTTGCTGTCGGAAGTTCCGAGGGCGCCTTGATGGGGTCTCGTCCGTTGGCGATGAGCCTGTCGTGCGACGAAGGCGAGCCCAGCACTCTTGATCTCACGGCGCCTCAGCGCATGTCGTGCCATTGCTGATATGCGTCGGCTCAATGGAATCGCCTCGCTCACGGATCAGCGCTGAAGTCGGGCTTCAATGTATGTCTGTGAACGGGTTATAGAACAGCAACGAGAGTTGCGCCTTCGGGAGCGTTTCAATGGCCTCGGCAGCGGAACAGCTGGCAGCGAACATCAACTTCGCCGCGATCGGCAAAGCGGAGGAACTGAAGAAGCGGATTTGGTTCACCCTCGCGGCTTTGGTCATCTACCGGCTTGGCACCTATATTCCCTTGCCGGGCATCGATCCCGCCGCATTCGAGGCTAACTTTTCGGGGCACAAGCAAGGCGTCCTCGAACTCTTCAACATGTTTTCCGGCGGCGCCGTTCAGCGCATGGCGATCTTCGCGCTGAACATCATGCCGTACATCTCCGCCTCGATCATCATCCAGCTGATGACGTCGATCGTGCCGTCGCTCGAAACCCTGAAGAAGGAGGGTGAGGCCGGACGCAAGGTCATCAATCAATACACCCGCTACCTCACAGTCGTCCTGGCGGCCTTCCAGGCCTATGGCATCTCGGTCGGGCTCGAGGGTCAGGCCGGGATCGTCACCAACCCGGGGCTGTTCTTCAAGATCTCCACCGTGCTGACCCTGATGGGCGGCACGATGTTCCTGATGTGGCTCGGCGAGCAGATCACCTCTCGCGGCATCGGCAACGGATCCTCGCTGATCATCTTCTCCGGCATCGTGGCGGCCTTCCCGGCTGCCATCGGCAACACCCTCGAACTCGGCCGGCAGGGCGCCATCTCGACTCCGATCATCCTGCTGGTGATCGTCATGGCCGTCGCCGTCATCGCCTTCATCGTCTTCATGGAGCGGGCACAGCGGCGGGTTCTGATCACCTATCCGAAGCGCCAGGTCGGCAATCGCATGTTCGAGGGGCAGACGTCGTTCCTGCCGCTGAAGCTCAACACCGCCGGTGTCATTCCGCCGATCTTCGCCTCATCGCTGTTGCTGCTCCCGACGACGGTGGCGAATTTCGCCAGTCTCAACGGCGGTACCGGCTGGGTGTCGACGGTCGCGAGCCTGCTCGGCCACGGCCGGCCGCTCTACATGATCCTCTATATCGCGATGATCGTGTTCTTCGCGTTTTTCTATACGGCGGTGGTGTTCAATCCCGTGGAGACCGCGGACAATCTTCGCAAGCATGGCGGCTTCGTGCCCGGTATCCGCCCTGGGGAGAAGACGGCGAACTATATCGATGCGATCCTCACCCGGATCACGGTGCTGGGCGCCGGCTACCTGGCGATCATCTGCTTGTTGCCCGAGCTTTTGATTTCCTATGCGGCGCTGCCGTTCTACTTCGGCGGGACGTCGCTGCTCATCGTGGTCAGCGTCACCATGGACACCGTGGCACAGGTCCATGGACATCTACAGGCCCAGCAATACGAGAGCCTGATCAAGAAATCGAAGCTTCGGGGGAGGAAAAGATGAGGATCGTGTTCCTGGGTCCGCCCGGGGCCGGGAAGGGAACGCAAGCTTCTCGATTGATGGAGCTTCATCACATTCCACAGCTCTCGACAGGGGACATGCTGCGCGCGGCCGTCAAGGCCGGAACACCGGTGGGCCTGACGGCGAAGGCGTTGATGGATGCCGGCGAGCTCGTTTCCGACGTGGTCGTGGTCGGGATCGTGGCGGACCGGATCGGCGAGCCGGACGCGAGCCTCGGGTTCATTCTGGACGGCTTTCCCCGCACGGTCGCGCAGGCGGAAGCTCTCGACGCCATGCTGGCGGAAAAGCGGATGGAGCTCGATTGCGTCATCGAACTCGTCGTCGATCCAGAGATCCTTCTGGCCCGGATTGCGAGACGCGTGAGCGACACCATGGCCGCCGGCGAAGCGATGCGGACCGACGACAGCCCGGGTATTCTCACGAAGCGGCTCGATGCCTACCGTGAACAAACGGCGCCCGTCTCGGCCTATTACGGCCGAACCGGACTGTTGGAGACGGTCGACGGTATGCAGCCGATCGACGTCGTCTCCGCCGCCATCGACCGGGCTGTGACGCCGCGCCCGCGCAGCTCGGCAGTTCGATAACAAATCCTTGACGCTTGAGCACGGACGCTCTATGGGCTCACTTTCAATCTCAATACTCCCAACATCCAAATCATCCCCCTTGAAAAAACCAA
>CAXSEU010000249.1:0-5831 GCA_964236485.1 uncultured Lichenihabitans sp.
GGATCCTCCTGAAGGACCCGTTCGTCGCCGAGACGCTGGGCTGCTTCTCGCGCCTGACGCTGGCGCTGGTGGGCATAGGAGCGATGACCCCTTCGAAGATGCTGGCCAATTCGGGCAACGCCTTTACCCGTCAGGAGCTCGACGAACTCGCGGCGCAGGGCGCCGTAGGCGACATGGGCCTGCGCTTCTTCGATGCGGCGGGCGAGCCCGTCGTCACGCCGCTCGACGAACGCGTCATCGGCATTTCGCTCGCCGAGGTCAAGGCGGCCAGGCGCGTGGTGGCGGTGGCCGGCGGCTCCCGCAAGACGGCGGCGATCCGGGCTGCCTTGGCGGGCGGGTACGTCGACGTGCTGATCACCGACTACCTGACGGCCGAGCGCCTGGCGCTGACGCGGCCGGCCGCCCGATGCCCATGACTTGAGGAAGAAGGATCAGCCCCGTGACCATCCCCCCATCATCCCGCTTTGCAGGCAAGACCGTCGTGATCACCGGCGCCAGCCGCGGCATCGGCGCGGCCATCGCGCGGCGCTTCGCCCGGGAAGGGGCTGCCGTGCTGGCGAGCGCCAACGAGCCGCGCGTGGCGGAGGTCGCGGCCGCGATCGTCGCGGAGGGTGGCAGGGCCGCGAGCTTCGTCGGCGACGTCACCGACAAGGCCAGCGTCGCGGCGCTCTACGACGCTGCCGAGGCAGCCTTCGGCCGGGTCGACGTGTCGGTCCAGAATGCCGGCGTCATCACCATCGCCAAGATCGAGGACATGACCGAAGCCGAGTGGGACAAGGTCATGGACGTCAATATCAAAGGTGTCTTCCTGTGCTGCCAGGAAGCCATCCGGCGCATCCGCAAGCATGGAGGCGGCGGCCGGCTGATCAACACGGCTTCGGGCCAGGCCCGGCAGGGCTTCAAGCTGCTCGCGGCTCCATGCCACGCCGACGGGCTTCATCTACACGCCGCATTACGCTGCCTCGAAGTTCGGCGTCGTCGGCATCACGCAGAGCCTCGCCAAGGAAGTCGCCAAGGAGGGCATCACCGTGAACGCCTTGTGCCCGGGCATCATCGACACGGACATGTGGGCCTATAACGACGCCGCCTGGGGCCAGCTGCTCGGCGACTACAAGCCGGGCGAACTCATGGCCGAGTGGGTCCGCAACATCCCCATGGGTCGCGCCGGCTCGGGCGAGGACGTGGCGGGCCTCGTTGCCTTCCTGGCAAGCGAGGACGCGAGCTACATTACGGGACAGACCGTCAACGTCGACGGCGGTTTGATCATGTCCTGACCGCGCGGCGCCCCCGAACTTTTCAGGAGAGAGCCATGCCCCGACCGTCCTCGCGCTGGTGGTGGGACCTATCGACGCGCGAATTCTCGATGCTCGACATGAGCGAGATCGTCGCCGTCCTGCCGGTCGGTGCCGTGGAGCAGCATGGCCCGCATCTGCCGGTGCGCGTCGACGCGGCCATCAACGCCGGCATCGTGGCCCGTGCGGTCGACTTGCTGCCGGCGGACCTTCCGGTGCTGATCCTGCCCGCTTTGCCGATCGGCAAGTCCAACGAGCATCTGGCCTATCCGGGCACGCTGAGCCTGCCCTATGATCTTTTGGGCCGCCTCTGGTTCGAGGTCGCCAAGAGCGCCTGGCGGGCCGGCGTGCGCAAGCTGATCCTGTGGAACTCGCATGGCGGGCAGCCGCAGGTGATGGAGATCGTCTGCCGGGAACTGCGGGTCGAACTCGGCATGTTCGCGGTGGCGGCCTCCTGGTTCCGCACCGTCGATTCCTCGGACCTCTATTCGGCGGCCGAGCGCCGGCATGGCATCCACGGTGGCGAATCGGAGACGAGCGTGATGCTGCATCTCCATCCGGGTCTCGTCGCCATGGAACATGCGGCGGACTTCGTGCCCCGCTCGGTGCTGATGGAGACGACCAATCGCCTGCTGACGCCCGAGGGCGGCGTCGGCTACGGCTGGCAGGCGCAGGACCTCCACCCGGCCGGTGTTGCCGGCAACGCGGCGGCGGCGGACGCCGAGCGGGGCCGCGAGGAACTGGAGCGCGCCGCCCGGGCCTTGGTGAGCCTCGTCGAGGAGGTGTCGGCTTATCCGATGGAGACGGTCACGTCGACCACGGCGTTCGACCGTGTGCGGACGTAGCGCTTTGTCTCTTCGCCCCTACTCCCCCTCCCGCATCATGCTCTTGACCATTTCCACGAGCACGCTCGATATGGCGCTGGCGCCTCGGTCGTGGCCGACCAGCATGAGCGTCTGGGTGCGGTGGGCGAGCTCGCGGATCGGCACCCAAGTCAGCCGTCCGGCATGCTGCTCGAAGTCGATGTCGTAGGGCGTCAGGATGGTGACGCCATCGTCCAGCATGGCGGCCTGCCGCATCACTTCTATCGAGTTGGTTTCCAGCGCCGGCTCGAGCGTGAGCAATGCGCGGGAGAAGGCGGAGTCGAGATAGGGCCGGATCACCATCGAGGGGTCGGCGACGATCAGCGGATAGCCGAGGCACTCGCTCAGGCGCAGCTCGGAGCGTGTCGCCAGCGGATGCTGGGGCGCCATCACGGCGCCAAGGCGCCCGATGGAATGCGCCAACACCCGAAGGCCCGGCCGTGCGGGGAAATCGAAGCCGAAGCCGAGATCGGCCTCCCCGTTCAGCACCGCCTGGGTGATCGCCTCGCCGGTGTTCATCAGCGTCAAGCCGAGCTTGACGCGCGGATTGCGGCGGCGGAACTCGACCACGGTCTTGGGCACGAGGTTGCCGGCGAGCCCGCTCATCAGCGCGATGGAGATCTCGCCTCGCCGCAGCCCCTTGAGTTCCTCGATCTTGGCCCTCGCCCGCTCCAGATCCTTGAGCGTGCCGCGCACATGGCCGATCAGCACCTCGCCCGCCGCCGTCAGCACCATCTTGCGCGGCAGGCGCTGGAACAGCGGCGTGCCGAGCTCGGTCTCGAGCCCGAGGATCTGCCGGTTGATGGCCGAGGCCGCCACGTTGAGCCGCCCGGCGGCCTTGCGGATGGAGCCCGCGCGCGCGACCTCGTCGAGATATGTAATCAGGCGGCCGTGCAGCATGGGTGGCGGCGGTCATTTTGGCAGCATCTGCGTCTTTGTGCCGAACATGCGGGCACCGATGCCAAAAAGGCAACACGTATCGCTCAATTTGCTGCTTTAATTCGGACGCGGAACGAGGCCCACTGGTGCGCGGGAGCCAGGCTCCACCATCGTTCCGGAGGTTCTTCGCATGATCCTGTCTCGTCGCAGCTTCGCCAAGGCCATGGCGGGTCTCGGTCTCAGTGCCGCGTCCGGCGCTCTCGCGATGCGCGCCGCCACCGCCGCCGCGCCCTTCAAGGTCGTGCTGCTGCTGCCCGGCTCGGTCGCCGACGGCGGCTGGAACACCCTGGCCTTCGAGGGTCTGCAGGCGCTCGACAAGGCGACCTTCAAGACCGCCTACAGCGAGAGCGTGCCGCAGGCCCAGATGGAGCAGATCATTCGCGGCTATGCGGATGACGGCACCGACCTCATCATCGGCCACAGCTACGAATACGGCTCCGCCTTCAGCGAGATCGGACCCGATTACCCAAAGACGAAATTCTTCGCCTCAACCTTCAAGCCGAGCGAGAAGGCGCCCGCGAACGTCGAGTTCATCAACATGGACTATCTGCAGGCGGCCTATGGGGCGGGGGCCCTGGCGGCGCTCATTTCGGAGAAGGGCAAGGCGGTCGGCACCGTCGGCGGGGGCGACAACCCCACCCAGCAGGCAATGGCGAAAGCCTTCGTGGCCGGCGCCGAAAAGACGCGACCCGGCGTCAAGGGCCTCGCGGTCGTCACCGGCGACTACAACAATGCCGCCAAGGGCCGCGAGGCCGCCACCACCATGATCGGCAACGGCGCGGACGTGATCTGGCACACGGCGGACGTAACCGGCCTCGGCGCCATGCAAGGCGCCGTGGCGGCCAAGGTGAAGGCCATCGGCAGTTTCGCCGACCAGACCGACATCTCGCCCGAATTCATGGCCACGAGCTTCAAGCAGAACCTCGACTGGATGGTGGGCGAAGTGGCGAAATCGGCCGTCGACGGCTCCTTCCTGGGCGGCCAGGAATGGATGCCGAAGACCGCCCTCGTGTGGTCGCCCGTCTATGCGAAATCGAGCTACAACCCGAAACTCGTGACCGCCGCCCAATGGGCGACCTTCGGCGACATCTGGGCGAAGCTCGACGCCGGTGCCATCGACGTGAAGAGCCTGATCAAGGGCTGAGCGGGAGCGCGACAGAGACCTGGCGCCCCCGATGAGCCATCCCGTCCCGTTCTTGGACATGCGGGGGATCGTCAAGGGGTTCGCTGGCGTCCTCGCGAACGACGGGGTCGATTTCGACGTCGGCGCCGGCGAGATCCACGCGCTGCTGGGCGAGAACGGCGCGGGCAAGAGCACGCTGATGCAGGTCCTCTACGGCATCTATCGGCCCGACGCGGGCAGCATCCGCATCGCGGGTGCCGCGGCCAAGATCGAGGATCCGGCTGATGCGATCGGGCTGGGCATCGGCATGGTCCATCAGGAGTTCATGCTGGTCCAGCCGATGAGCGTCGTCGAGAATGTTCTCATCGGCCGGGGCGGCGGCGCCGAGCGGCGGCTGGATCTGCGCGCGGCGGCGCGGCGCCTCGAGACCATCGCCCGTCAGCATGGGTTGCACGTCGATCCCTGGGCGCGGGTCGGCGACCTGCCGATCGGCGTGCAGCAGCGGGTCGAAATCCTCAAGCTTCTGTTCCGCGACGCCCGCCTGCTGATCCTTGACGAGCCCACCGCCGTGCTGACGCCGGCCGAGAAGGACGGCCTCTTCGCGACGCTGCGTTCGCTTGCCTCGGAGGGACGCGCGGTCGTTATCGTGACCCACAAGCTGCACGAGATCATGGCCGTCGCGCACCGCGTCAGCGTCATGCGCATGGGCCGCATGATCGGCACCGTCGCGGTGGCGGGCACGAACGAACGCGACCTCGCGCGGCGCATGGTGGGACGAGACGTCGTGCTGCGCGTCGACAAGGCGCCGGTGCAACCCGGGGCCGTGGTGCTGGAGGTGGAGCGGCTGGCGCTGCGCGACCCGGAAGGCCGCCGCAGGCTCGATGGGATCGACCTCGTCGTGCGGGCCGGCGAGATCCTCGGCGTCGCAGGGGTCGATGGCAACGGCCAATCGGAGCTGGCCGATGCGCTGCTCGACCTGCGGCCGGTCGAGGCGGGCCGGATCAGGTTCAAAGGCCGCGACATCACCGCCGCTTCGCCCGCCGCCCGCCGCGCCGCCGGCATCGGCTTCGTTCCGGCGGATCGGCGGGGCACCGGCGCGCTCGTCGGCCTGCCCATCTGCGACAACGCGGTGCTCGGCGACCATCGCGAGCACCGGCGCTTCGGCGGCCTCGCGCTCGACCGCCGCGCCATCGCGGAGAAGGCCAGGCGCATCGTCGACCATTTCGGCGTGCGGGCGGCCGGCATCGGGCTCGAGGCGGGCAAGCTCTCCGGCGGCAACCTGCAAAAGCTGATCCTGGGCCGTGAAATGCTGCGCGCGCCGGACCTCCTCGTCGTGGAGCAGCCGACGCGCGGGCTCGACATCGGCTCGGTGGAGGCCGTCTGGAGGGCCTTGCTCGCGGCGCGCAGCCGGGGTGTCGCCGTCCTGATGATTTCCGCGGAACTCGAAGAGATCCTCAACCTGTCGGATCGCGTGGCGGTGATCTACGAAGGACGGATCGTCGGCGTTCTGGTAGCAGGCGAGGCGACCGCCGAGCGCCTGGGATTGATGATGGCCGGAAGCGGCGTCTCCGGGGCGGTGCCGAAGGAGCAGGCCTATGCGCCGGCTTAGGGGAG
>CAXSEU010000250.1:0-2423 GCA_964236485.1 uncultured Lichenihabitans sp.
GTCAGGGTGGCCAGAAAGCTCTCCGGCCCGAGGTCCACCAGCCGCACCTGGGCGTCACGGAATTCGGCCGATCCAAAGCCTTCCGAACATTCCGACGCGACGATGAGCGTGCCGCCCGGCGCGAGGATGTCGAGCGGCGTCACCATGCACTTGATGGTCATGGGCCGCAGGAACAGACGGTTCGGCACGGGCCGGGCGACGTCGCAGATCAGGATGCAGGCGCTACGCTTCCCTGCCGCGAGCTTGTCGAGGGACGCACAGGCGATCGGCGCCATCATGGCCCCGCGCACCGCGCGCGGCGGGTCGGCGAGCGCCGGAAGGGGCTTCTTGGGGACGATCGTCGCCTCGGCGCGATCCGGGGGACATAGCCGCGGGTGTCCCCGGCCGTAAGCGATGCCGATGTTGGCTGATCCCTCATGGCCGAACCCTCCTTTTCGCCCCGACGTCGAGGCCGCCTTGGCTCCAGGCGCCCGCCAATAGTGCATCAGCCGAGCCTCCGGCGCCAGCGAGGCGAGGCTTGCGTGGCAAGCGCCGCTCCATGGCCGTTTGCCTCCCGCATGGCCACCGTTTAGAGAAGCGGGTCGCGCGAGCCGCACCCTTGCACCCGAGCCCATCAGGTCCGGGCCAGCCGCCCAGGCCTATTATAAATTCGCCACCTTCGGCTGTTCATCGTCGACGATCCTTCCGGTGACCCAGAATTTGCCTTGCGCGACAGCCTGACCGTTCTTGCTATCCTGCTGATCTGCCTGCTGACGGCGGCCGCGGTGGGGCCTTATCTCGTCGACTGGAATTCTCATCGGAGCCTGATCGAGGCGAAGCTGTCGGAGGCCACCGGAACTCCGGTCCGTATCGCGGGACCGATCGGGGTCAGGCTCCTGCCGCAGCCGAAATTTCGGCTCGGTCACGTCACCATCGGCGATGCCGGAGCCGGGCGGCACGGCTTCACGGTCGACGAACTCGATCTCGACGTTTCCCTCACGGCGCTGATGCGGGGGGACATGCAGGTAGGGGAAGCCGTCCTGCACGCGCCCCGGCTCGATCTCTCGGCCGATCCCGACGGTGCCTTCCGGTTCAACCTCGGGAGCCTCGGCGATGCCAGGCGAGTGCAGGTTCAGCATGTGGCGGTCACCGACGGCACGCTGAACGTGGCGCGTCCGGGCCGCCCCGTCCTGACCCTGTCGGGACTGGGTTTCGACGGCGAGGCCACGTCCCTCCTGGGTCCCTTCAAGGCGACCGGGCGGTTCGGCTCCGCCGGGGACCCGCATACCTTCAGGCTGTCGACCGGGATGTTCGAAAACGGCGGCATCCGCCTGAAGCTGGGCCTCGGGGCCACCGGCACCCTGCCGGCGGTCGAGTTCGACGGCCGGGCGGCCTCGGGTGACGGCTCGCCACAGGGCCCTGCCGGGCCTTGGCTGACCGGGGTGGCGACGCTCAAGGACGAGATGCCGCTGGAGGGAACCTCGGCCACGATTCCCTGGACCCTGACCGGGCATGTGGAGATGGATGACGCGAAGGCCACGGTCGCCGACCTCGCGTTTCGCGCCGGGCAGGACCTGCGGGCCGTCGACGCGACGGGAACCGCCGAGTTCGCGCTGGCGCCGGACGCCCATGCCTTACTGCGCCTGCGCGGTCCTCGGCTCAACCTCGACCGGCTCGCGGTATCGCCCGATCCCTCCTCGGCCGCGGCCCCGACCGGGACCGCGCTCCTGTCGCGGCTGAAGGGGTGGGTCGGGCAGGAGAGCACACCGGGCCTTCCGTTGCGGCTCGACGTCGACTACGCTTTCGATACCCTGAGCGTAGGACCGCTGACGGTGCTCGGCATCGCCGGCCGGGCGGCGATCGAAGGCGGCAAGATCACGCGGCTGCGCTTCAAGGCCGAGGGGCCGGATGCCTCCCGCATGGTCCTCGACGGCGGCTTCGAGGGCGGAGCCGCACCTGTCTTCCACGGGCGGCTCGATGCCAGTTCCCGCGATCTGCCGCGCCTCGCCGACTGGCTGGCGCCCGTGCTGCCGGAGGTTTCGGCCTGGGCCAAGGCCCATGTTCCGGCGCGGGCGATCGGCTTCCGAGGCGACGTCGACCTCTCGGGGGTTGGCGTCGTGGCGCGCGAGACCGTGATCGACCTCGACCGAAGCGAGGTCGCGGGGACGCTCACCTATACGCGTGCGGTGGGCGGCGAGCGGGCGCGCCTCTTCGCGGACCTCACCTCGGACGCGCTCGACATCGACGACCTGCCAGATCCGAGCGCCGCAGCCGGCCGATGGGCCGATATCGACCTCGACGTTGCCCTGACGGCGCGCGCCGTCAAGGTTGCGCCGGCGGGCCTTGGCGCCATCGATGCCGGCCGCATCGGTCTGCGGCTGCACAAGAGCGTGAAAGAGACGGTGCTCGACGCCTTCTCGGCGGATCTCGGATCTGCCAAGATG
>CAXSEU010000250.1:2433-5803 GCA_964236485.1 uncultured Lichenihabitans sp.
GTCCGGCCGCGGCCTGGCTCAGCGCCCGCACCCCGGCCTTGTCACCGGCGCGGCTCGACCTCGGCCTGCGGGCCACCCGGGCCAACGACGGATCGCTGCTGCCGACCTCCCTCACTCTCGATGGCGTGATGAACGGCAGCCGCATCAAGGCCAGTCTCGATCCGGACACGCCGGGCGACCTCGATCCCGCGACGATGTTCACGGTCAACCTCGAGGCCGACGCACCGCAGGGTTCGCTGCTGTTGCGGCAGTTCGGCGCGCCGGTGGGGGCGGCCGAGCCTGCCCGGTCGCTAGGGCCCGGACGGCTGAAAGGCAGGGCCCATGGATCGGCGGCGGAAGGCTTCGTGGCTTCCGTCGACGCCAGCCTCGGAGGCGCCGTGCTGTCGTTCCAGGGCCGGACGAAGCCCGATCAGGGCAGCGGTCATCTCACCCTTCGAGGCAAGGACATCGCGCCCCTGCTGCGCTCCAGCGGGGTCGCTCTCGGCGAGGGCAGTGCGGCGTGGCCGGCCGACGCCGATACGGACGTGGTCTGGCACGACACCGCGCTGGCGCTGCGGCATCTGCGCGGCACCGCGGGGGCCGTGGGCTTCAGCGGCGACCTCGACGCGACGCTTGCGCCGCCGCCGGGCGCTCCGGCCGAAAGGCCGATTCTGTTCGGCACCTTGGCGCTGGATCGGCTCGCCCTCTCGAGCGTGCTGGATGCGGCTCTTGGCCCGACCGCATCCGACGCGCCCGCGGCAAGCGCCCGGCCGGCGCCATGGCCACAGGGGCCGTTCGGTGCGCCGCCGCTGCCATGGCCCCGCTCCGCCGTGGCGGTGAAGCTCAAGACCCTGACGCTGCGCGACGGACTCGAGGTCCGTGACGCCTCCTTCACGCTTCGGGCCGGGCGCGGCGTCCTGACCCTGGCCGACTTCACCGGCAAGCTCGACGCGGGCCAGCTCGGCGGTGCCTTGACGTTGCGGCGGGACGGCCCCTCGGCGGCGGTCAGCGGCGCCGTGTCCTGGAGCGGCGTCGGCCTCGATTGGCCCGGCCTCGCCGGACGCACCGGCGGCACGCTGGATTTCGCGGGCAGCGGCGACTCCCCCTCGGCGCTGGTCGCCTCCCTGGCTGGCACCGGCAGCGTGACGGTCTCCGATGGCCGCATCGCGGGGCTCGATCCCGCCGCGCTGACGCGCACGGCCACGTCGGCGGAGCGAAGCACGTCGGACATCGACGCCGACCGGATCAGAGCCATGATCGAACCCGAACTCGAACGCGGGCCCTTGCGACTCCACGACGTCTCCGGGCAAGCCACTCTCGCGGCAGGTGTGTTTCGTCTCGGGCCGATGCGAGCCGGGAGCGAGGAGTGGATGGCCGATGCCGATGCGGCGATCGACCTCAAGGATTTCACCTTCTCGTCGATAACCGTGCTGCGGATGCACCAGCCCCTGCCGAACTGGAAGGGCGAACCGCCGCAGGTGACGCTGCTGCTCCATGGGCCCGTGGGTGCGCCCCGGCGCGAGGTCGACGCGGCGGCCTTCGTCAACGCGCTGCAGCTGCGCGCCATCGCGCGGGACGAGGAGCGGATCGACGTCATGGGACAGGACATCCGCGAGCGGGCCTTCTTCAACCGGCGCCGCAGGGCCATCGAGGCCGAACAGGCCGCTGCCCGTGAAAAGATCGAGGCGACGGACGAGATCCTACGTCAGATGCGCCAGAACCAGGAGACGTCACGCGACCTGGCGCCCGGTCCGCCGCCCCGCCCCGCAGGACTGCCCGCCCCCAAACCCATGATCTCCGGCCCGGCGCCGAAGCCCAGTCGCCCGTTGGGATTGAAATCGGCCCCGGGTCCTGGGTCTGGCGCGCCCTCGCCGCAGAACGCATCGGATCCTTCGAGCGCCGGACCCTATTGATGCATGACGAGGTTTCGCGGCGCGCCGTCGCCGTCATGGGCGGCGGGCCGAGCGGGCTGATGGCGGCCGAGGTCCTGGCCGCGGGCGGCGCCCGGGTCACGGTCTATGACCGCATGCCCAGTCTCGGACGCAAATTCCTGCTGGCCGGGCGGGGCGGCCTCAATCTGACCCACGGCGAGGCGTTCGAACCCTTCGTCGGGCGCTACGGCGCCGCGAGCGACCATCTTCGGCGGGCAGTCGAGGAATTTCCGCCGGTGGCGCTCCGTGCCTGGTGCGAAGGCCTCGGCGAGCCGACCTTCGTGGGATCGAGCGGCCGGGTCTTTCCGCATAGCTTCAAGACATCGCCGCTGCTGCGGGCATGGCTCCGGCGGCTTGATGCGGCGGGGGTCGTGTTCCGGCCGCGTCACCGCTGGCGCGGCTGGGGACCGGACGGACGCCTGCAGGTCGACACGCCCGAGGGTTCGCTCGACCTCGAGACGGATGCCGCCGTCCTGGCGCTTGGCGGGGCGAGCTGGCCGCAACTCGGTTCCGACGGAGCCTGGTTGGAGCCGCTGCGCCGCGGGGGCATTGCCACGGCGCCGCTCCGGCCCAGCAATTGCGGCATCGAGGTCGCCTGGTCGCGGATGTTTCGCGAGCGGTTCGAAGGCTCGCCGCTGAAGGGTGCCGGCTTCGGTTTTGGCGAGACCAGCCTCCGAGGCGAGGCCGTCGTGACGCGTGAGGGGCTCGAGGGCGGCGCCATCTATGCGCTTTCCCCGTTGCTGCGCGAGGCCGTGGAGCGCCACGGCAAGGCCACCTTGCGCATTGCGCTGCGGCCGCAGTTCTCGCGCGACGACCTCGCGCGGCGCCTCCAGAACCGGCCGGTCAAGCAATCGCTTTCGACCTTCTTGAGCAAGGCGCTCAAGCTCTCGCCGGTGGCCACCGGCCTGCTTCAGGAAGCCGCGATCGGGGCCGGAGAGCGACTGTCGGACCTCCCGGCGGCGCAGCTCGCGGCGCGAATCGACGCGGTGCCGGTCCGTCTCGTCGGCATGGCGCCGCTGGCCCGGGCGATTTCCACCGCCGGCGGCGTCATGTTCGAGGCGCTCGACGATCACCTGATGCTGCGCCGGCGCGAGGGATGTTTCCTGGCCGGCGAGATGCTCGACTGGGAGGCACCGACCGGCGGCTACCTGCTGCAAGCCTGTTTCGCGACAGGCGCCCTGGCGGCACGCGGCGCCCTCGCGTGGCTGGCGCGCGATGCCCCACGAGGGGCGTCCGCGGCGGCCGGGGCGGCAAGCCTCGCATGACCCAAGAACCCGATCCTCTCGACGCCCCCGCCGACATCGACTGGTGCCGAGATGCCGGACGGGCGGCCGCCATCGCGGCGTTTTTCGTGGCGCATGCCGGCACCGCGTACATCTCCCATTCCGAACTGCAGAGCGGTCGGGCCGACGCGGTGGGCCGCTTGAGCGATGATCTTCTCGCCCGGGCCGAAGCCGAGG
>CAXSEU010000251.1:0-1803 GCA_964236485.1 uncultured Lichenihabitans sp.
GGCAGGGAGCTGACGCTGACCGACAGGGCGGTGGCGTCGACGCCCTGCATGGTGTCGGATTCAGTCGTGAGAAGATCGATTTGCGACGCCATCCGGTCGTTGGCGTCCGTGATCGTGGTCTGAGCGACGCCGACATCGGCGTTGAGCCCGGTGAGGCGCGTGACGGCGCCGCTGATCATCTCGGTGGCGTTCTTGATCACCACCCCGCTGGCCGCGGCGTTGAGGTTCTGCCCGGCGAACTCGCTCACCATCGTATAGGCCTGCGCCAGGGTGCGGAAGGCCGTCTGGTTGGCCGAAACCGACGTATCGGCGGTCTCGTTGGCCGACACTTGGCCTGACATGACCTGATCGGATGCGGCCGACCAGGTTCCCTTGAAGCTCGACGGGCTGAACAGTGCGGCAAAGTTCGTATCGAGGTAGCCCTGCATCTGATCCGCGGTCACCGAGGTCGCGGAGGGAGACGTCTGCGAGAACCCGAACGCCGCCGTGAAGGAATCGTCGACCGCCTGCTTGTTGGCCGACGCCGGTGAGGTGGAATAGGCGGTGATCGGCTGCTGATCGGCATTGATGCCGCCGAAGATATATTGCCCGCCGACGGTGGTGTTGAGCACCGAGGTCATGGCCGAGAGGTTGCTCTGCGCGGTCGAAAGAAGCGCCGAAAGCGATGCGCTCGCGGGATTGGAGGTCGACAGCGTCGACAGGAAGTCCGTCGCGGTCGTCTCCAGCGCGGAGATGCCCGAGGCGGTCACGGTCAGCCGTGTCGACGCGACGGCATTGTTGTTCGTGTAACCCTGCAGGCGGCTCGCCTGTGCGTTCAGCGAGAGCAATCGGGCGGAACTCGTCCCAAGGTCGAGGCCGACGTCGGCCTTCTTGCCGCTGGACAGTTCCTTTTGCACCTTGGCAAGGTCGCTCTGCGCCTGCATGACCGAGGAGCGGCTTGTCGCCAGCAGGCTCTGGGTCGAGATGAAAGCCATGGGGTCCGCCTCAGTGGATGGCCGACACGAGCGCCGTGTACATGGCGTTCACGGTCTTGATAAGCTCGGCGGAGGCTTGGTACGAATGTTCGAGATCCAGCATGGCGGAGAGCTGTTGGTCGAGGTTGACCCCGGTGGCGTTGGACAGGCTGGTGGTGGTCTGGCTCACCACGGCGCTGCGGTCGCTGGCCTGGGTCGTCGCGCGCTGGCGCGCGGCTTCGAGCCAACTGGCGGACGAGCCCGCGTAGACAGCGAGGCTGCCGCTGGCGGCGCCGCCGGAGTGCGCATCGAAGCTCTTGGATGTGTCGAGTTGCGCGATCAGGGCGTTGAGGTGGTCCGCATAGGCCGAGGCGCCGGTCGCGTTGGCCGTATAGGCCGGGTTTCCTCCACCGCCGATGCCACCATCCCGCAGCAGCGTGATCGTGCCGCCCTGCGACGGATCGACGGCCGCGTTGACCGCGATGTTGGCCGCAAGACCGGTCGTGCCTCCTGACGCTGGCAGCGTGACGCCCGGAGCCGTGAACAGGCCGGGCACCGTCGGCGCGCCGCCGCCGGTCAAGTCCTGTTCGGAAAAGCTGTCGATGAGGCCGCCGGCGATCTGATCGAGCTGATCCTGATAGGCGACCGTCGTCGTGTCGCGCAACTGCGCCAGCCCGGCGATGGCACCGCCCTTGAGGCTCATCACCGACGACGATCCCGTCACGGGTACGCCGTCGACGGTCACGACGCCGCCTGTGAAGCCGGCCGCGAAGGAGGTCGTCGGCGTGAAACCGACCGAGCGCGCGGTGCCCTGGAACAGGGTGACGCCGCCGTCGGTATAGATCGACAT
>CAXSEU010000251.1:1813-5754 GCA_964236485.1 uncultured Lichenihabitans sp.
GCCGCCATTCGGCTGGCTGACCGTCGTGATGCCGATCTGCTTCGACAGATCTTTGAGGATCCGGTCACGGGTGTCCTCGGCGTCGCTGACGTCGGCACCGCCGACGCTGCCTTGCATGATCGCCGTGTTGGCGGCGCCGAATTGCTCGAGCAGCGTATTGACGGTGCCGACCGACGTGGCGATCGACGCGTCGGCCTGCCCCCGCACCGATTGGATGGTCGCCGACGCGGTCTTCAGGGTATTGGCCAGCGCTTTGGCGCTGCTGAGCACCGCCGCACCGGCCGTCGCGTCCGCGGGAGACGCCGCATAGGTCTGCAGGGCAGTCGTGAGCTTGCCGATGGCGGTCGCCGCCGAGGCGTCGGTCGTGTCACCCGTGGTCCCCGTCGAGGCCGAGGTCAGGCTGACGGTCTGCTCCAGCTGGTCGAGACCGTCGGCGACCGCCTGGCTGGCCGCGGAGGCCGAGTTGGCCGACAACAGGTTGGAGAACAGTGCCGCGTTGGTGGCGCGGGTGATCCCCGCATAGGTGCCAACGCCCGAGGGATCGGTGAGGATGTTGCCTGTCTTCACCGAGTAATTGGCGTCGTTCTGACCGGCGATGTTGCGCGACAGCACCGACGACAGGGCCGCGTTGGTGGTGAGCGCCTGCTGGGCGATGTTCAGGCTGGTGGACAGACTCATGGCGCCTTTTCCGAAAGGGGGAACCCGAAGGGAACGGTCACTTCAGGTTGGTGAGGACGCTCAGGAGGTCCGAGCTCGTCGTGACGACCTTGGAATTGGCCTCATAGCTGCGCTGCGCCGTGATCATGTTGGTGAGCTCGGTCGCGATGTCGACTGTGGAGGATTCCAACGATGAGGAATCGATGGCGCCAAGGCTTCCCGAGTTGGCGGTCGAGACCGTGAGCGGTCCGGACTCGGGGCTGATCTGGTAGACGTTGCCGCTGACCGAGGTGAGCTGGTCGGGGGCAGCCACGTCGCCCAGGGGAATCTGGTAGAGGCTTTTCACCACGCCGTTCTTGTAGACCGCCGAGACCGTGCCGTCCTTGCCGATGGAGACCGTGGAGATCGTGCTCGGCGAGCTGCCGTCGACCGTCGGCGCGCCGGCCGAAAAGTCGCTGGCGAGTTGCGTGGTGTTGGTCAGGTCGATCGTGACGCCCCCCGTGGAGCCATTGGGGATGGCGACGTTCAGCGAGGTGGCGCTGCCGGCGGCTAGCTTGCCGGACGTCGGATCGAAGGAGATCGTCTGCGAGCCCAACTCGGGCTTGGCATAGGGGAAGGTGCCCGCGGTCGCGTCGGCCTGGTTATAGACATCGGCCTGCCAGGTATTCGCGGCGGTCTTGGTGAAGTAGACATCCAGCGTGACCGCGTTGCCGAGGTTGTCGTAGGATACCAGCGACGTCTTCGACGTGTAGGTCGAGGCGGCATTGTTGTCGGACGGCAGGTATCCCGTGTCGACGGGGGCGTTGGAGTTGAGATTCGGTGCGATCACGCCCTTCGTCGAGGGACTGGCGGTCAGGGCCTGGCTGGCAAAGTTGATCGGGCTCAGGGTCGCAGAGACCGTGCCGCTCGCCATGCTGTAACCCAGAAGCGAATAGCCGGCCGTGTTGACGAGGTTGCCGGACTTGTCCGGAACGAACGAACCGGCGCGCGTCAGGTACTCTCCGCCGGACTGGCTCTGGACCATGAAGAAACCGTTGCCGTTGATGGCGAGGTCGGTCGAGGACGTCGTCCCGACGATGTTTCCCTGGTTCGCGATGCCGTATCTGACCCGCGTCTGGACGCCGCCCGACTGATAGTCGGCCGTGGATTGTTGGCCGAGCATCGTCTCGAATTCGACCGAGGCTTGCTTGTAGCCGCTCGTGCTGGAGTTCGAGATGTTGTCGCCGATCGTGCTGAGGTAGTTCGCCTGAGCGCTGAGGCCGGAAACCGCCGTGTTGAGGGAACTGAAGAGACTCATCGGCTTCGGTCCTTTTGGATGCCAGGATGATCGTGGCTCGGGCTTGCGTCAGGCTGGCGAACGGTCGATCCAAGCGCCTCGGCGGGCGTGGCGGCGTGGCGTGATCTCAAGCGGCCGGTGAGCATGGATGGCGTCTCTCGATGATCGTGATGATCCCCGGCCCGGTGATCCTCGATGGGCCGCTCGTTCGCCGGCCTCGCTGAGGGCCGCGCATCCCCACACTCGCAGGGAAAGGATTACGTAAGGTTAACGAAGTCAAAGGGAGCCGCGTCAGCCCGCCGCCACGCCGCAGAAGCCCCGCGCGTTGGGAGTCCAGGACCCGAAGCCGCTATTGACCATCTTGCGGATGACGCCGCACACATAGATCTTCTGCGCCGCGTTGTTGTTGGGGCCGGCGTTGTAGCGTGCGACCGCCAGCGTCCAGGTTTTTTCCCGCGTCTTGAGTTCACGCAGGAAACGTGCCGCGTAATCGACGTTGCGGGCCGGATCGAACATCTCTGTCACCGAGGCGAAGCGGTCGCCGTGCCAGCGATAGTTTATCTGCATGCAGCCGATGTCGATGAGGCGGGCGCCCCCGCGGCGGGCAGCCTCGAAGACGCCCAGCGCCTCGGGGAGGCTGTCGTTGAAGGACGAGCGCCCCTCGATGTTCATCGTGTAGGGCCGCAGCCCGTCGCGGCCGCCCGATTCGAGCAGTCCCACCGCGTAGAACACCGCGACCGGGATGTCGTATTTCTGCGCCGCCCGTGTGATCTGGGCCTCGCAAGGCGTCACGGCACCGGCCCGCGCGGCACCGGCGAAGGCGAGGCTAAACGTAAAGGCTGCCGTCCAGGCTCCGCGCGACAGCGGTGGTGAGAGGCGCATTGTCGGTGTCCCGTATGAGGTCCGGGTCGTGCGCGTCGGCAGGGGCGGCTTGCCCCCGACTTCCGCCCCCGGACGAGAAATCCGGGGAGAAGGTCCCCCGGTTACGATTCATCTCGCCGCCACCGCCCGGCGCGCCCTCGTGAGGCTGAGTCGGCACCGGATCGCCTCCGTCTCGAAGGGAGAACGCGTCCCGCGTTCCCCCGGCGGCCTCGACGGCCGCCGAGAGGACGTGACGGTCGCGGCTGAGGAGGTCCAGAGTCTGCGCGGTCGCGACCCGGATCTCGATGTCGAGCTTGCCGCCCTTGAGACGCATCTTGATTTCGACGCTGCCAAGATGTTCGGGATCGAGCTTGATCACCATCTCGCGCACGCCGTTCGGCGAGGGCGTCGACATGGTCGCCGGGCTGACGCCGATCAGCGCCGTCGAGGCGCCCTGCGCGGCAGGGTCCGTGGAAGGTGGCCCGGAAACCTGCGCGGGCTGGCTCTGGCCGAGCGTCGCCAGCGCGCCGGCCACCTGAGCCGCAGCGGTCCCGCTGGACGCGGCATCGGCCGACGACGTCGCCAGGACCGGCGAGGCACCGTCGAGGAGCGGTGACGGCTTGGGCGGCTCGGACTCCCCGGATGAGGTTCCGCCCTTCGCGCCGGCCTGCGTTGTGGCCTGGCCCGGAACGGGGGCCGTCACCGCGGGTTCAGCCGCGGGGGTGCCCGGGGGCGTCGCGGTCGGCGCTCCCCCGGTACCCGGCCCTGCCGCCGGGCTCTTCGGCTGCGCCGGCAGTTTCAATGGAGCCACCGCGACGGATTGCACCGCCGTGACCGTGGAAGACATCCCCAGGCGCCCGGCATCGGCCGCTCCTCGCTGCGTGCCGGCTCCGGCGTCAGGCGGCGCGGAGGGGCCGCTCACTGTCGTTGAGCCCGAAAGCGGACCGGTCTTGACGCCTGCCTTGGACGGGGCCGGCGAAGCGTCTTCGGTCCGCGGGGATGGAAGCTTGGCCGGCGCGCTCGTCGCCTCGGCGGCGGCGGTGGCCTGGGTCGAAGCCGTCGAAGCGGCAGGGGGGGCGAATGGCGGCTGAGCCGGACCGCTCGCGTTCCGGGCCCAGGCGATCCGAGTGAGGCCGGCCGAGGCTTG
>CAXSEU010000252.1:0-5736 GCA_964236485.1 uncultured Lichenihabitans sp.
CGGGTCACGCCCGCACCTTGCGCGCTGCCGGGCTGCGGCAGACGCGGTCGAGTACGATGGCGAGCAGCACGATGGCGGTGCCGGCCTCGAAGCCCATAGGGATGTTTACTTGACCCAGCGCCCGCACCACCGGGGTGCCGAGGCCTTCGGCGCCGACGAGAGCGGCGATCACCACCATCGAAAGGCTCAGCATGATGCACTGCGTCACGCCGGCCATGATCGTGGGAAGGGCGTGCGGCACTTCCACCTTCCACAGGAGCTGCCTCTTGGTTGCGCCGAAGGCTTCGGCAGCCTCTCGAAGCTGCGGCGGCACGGACGTGATCCCGAGCTGGGTGAGCCGAATGGGCGCCGCGATTGCGAATATGACCGTCGAGATCAGGCCCGGCGCCGCGCCTAACCCGAACAGCACCAGTGTTGGAATGAGATAGACGAATGTCGGCAGCGTCTGCATCAGGTCCAGCACCGGGCGCATGACCGCATTGAGCCAAGGCCGGTGGGCAGCCGCGATGCCGAGCGGCACCCCGATGACTACGCTGGTGAGGGTGGCGAAGCCAACCAGCGAGATGGTCTGCACCGTGCCGGTCCAATAGCCAAGATTGATGATGAGCAGGAAGGCGATCACCACGAAAATGGCAAGGCGGATCGAGCGTTGCAGCCACCAGGTCAATGCGGCGACCAGCGCCACAACGACCAGGGGAGGGATGAGCAGCAAGACATGCGTCAGTCCGTCCACCATGAAGGTAATCGTATCGGTAACGCTATCGAAGAAGCCGGCGGCATTGTCCTGAAGAAAGTTGATCAGGATTTTGACGGTGTTGCCGAGCGGCAGTTTGTGTTGAGTGAGCCAGTTTTCCACGATCATCCCTCAAAGCGCCAGAGGTGGCGCGACGTTTGAGGGGGCCGCCGCTTCGGCCCATGCCCTTCCGGCAAGCCGTCTTGTCAAAGCCCGAGGCTCGCCTTGACGGCCGCCGTTCCGGGCTTGCCGTCGAAGGTGGTGACGCCGGCCGTCCAACCGTCGATCGCCGAGGGGTTGGCCTTCAGCCACTCTTCAGCCGCTTTGGGCGCGTCCTCGCCGTCGTTAAGGATCTTGTCCATCACGACGTTTTCCTGATCGACCGTGAATTTCATGTTGTCGACGAGCTTGGCGGCGTTTGGACATTGCTGCGCCCAGCCTGCGCGCTCGTTCGTGTAGACGACGGCACCACCGAAATTGGGGCCGAATACATCGTCGCCCCCCGAGAGATAGTCCATCTTGTACTTCACGTTCATCGGATGCGGCGCCCAGCCGAGGAATACCACATCCTTGTTGCGGCGTGTCGCACGGTCAACCTCCGCCAGCATTCCTTGCTCGCTCGACTCCACTACGTGGAAGTCCTTGAGGCCGAACTTATCCGACTTGATCATATCCATGACGAGTCGATTGCCGTCGTTGCCGGGCTCGATGCCGTAGATCTTGCCGTCCAGCTTGTCTTTGAACTTGGCAATGTCTTCGAACGTCTTCAGACCTGCTTTGTACGTCTCGTCCGGCACGGCAAGCGTGTACTTCGCACCGGTGGGGAGGTTCGCCTGACCGACGACGACGGACTTGTCCTCCACGTACGGCTTGCGATCGTTCTCCTGGGTCGGCATCCAGTTGCCGAGGAACACGTCGATGTCCTTGTTCTTCATCGACGCATAGGTCACGGGCACGGACAGAACCTTGATGTCCGGCGTGTAGCCGAGCCCCTTCAGCAGACGAGCGGTCAGAGCGGTCGTGGAGGTGACGTCCGTCCAGCCGACGTCCGACAGTCGGACCGTCTTGCAGCTGTCGGGGTCGCCCGCGAAAGCGGTGCCGGCCAGGAGGCCGGTGAGCACGGCGGTGATCGCCAGGGATCGGGTGAACATCATCGAAAGCGCTCCACACCGTGGCACCAAGCTGTGCCAGCGGGATGAATATCATACCAAGGCGCAGCGCCCGGCAAGCCCCCTCTTTCAGGTCACGATCCGTATCCCCGCCACGGGCTCGACGCGTTGGTGGTCTACATCCGCCCGTGGCCTCAACGCGCGGATCGGACGGGGGACGCAGTTGGCCAAGCGAGGCCTTAAATGGCCTACCTACGTCCGCTTGCCGCGTCGTTTGCTCCAAAACGGTCGGCCGCTATCGACCGGTCGCCGTCGTCAGGCGGCACCTGGCTTGCTGTGAGCCGCGGCGGCACCTTCCGCCTTGCCGCGCGACGCTGTAAAGCGTGCGCATGATGAAAGCCGGCCCAGTGCGTCTCGTGATGATTTTGCCCGTCGCGGCGGTCCTGCTGGGCGGTTTGGCTCCAGCCATGAGTGCCGCGCAGGCCGTTCAGGCTCCCGCGAGCACGGCGTTCAGCGCCTTCCTCGCCTCGCTGTGGCCGGAGGCGCAGGGGAGGGGCGTCACGCGCGAAACCTTCGACAAGGCCTTGGCCGGTGTGGCGCCGGACCCCTCGGTCGCCGTCATGACGCGCAAGCAGCCCGAGGAACTCAAGCCCGTCGGCGCCTATCTCGGCGCGCAAGTGACGTCAGGGCGGATCGCCGCCGGCAAAGCCGTGCTGGCCCGGTGGAGCGCCGATCTCGACGCCATGGAGCGGCGCTATGGCGTGCCGCGCGAGATCGTCGTCGCGATCTTTGGAATGGAGACGAACTACGGCACCTCGACCGGCAACAAGGACGTCGTCCGCTCGCTGGCCACGTTGGCGGCTATGGACTACCGGCCGGAGCTTTACCGCGCCGAACTGCTTTCTGCCCTCGCGATGCTGCAAAGCGGGGACGTGGCGCGCGAGAAGATGCGCGGGTCTTGGGCCGGCGCCATGGGCCTGCCGCAATTCATGCCGTCGAGCTATGCGACATATGCGGTCGACGGGAACGGCGATGGGCGGCGGGACATCTGGGGCAACGTGCCCGACGCACTGGCCTCGATCGCCAATTTCCTGCGTCAGCAAGGGTGGCAGCCAGGCCAGCCCTGGGGATGCGAGGTGAAGCTCCCCGCCGGTCTCGATCTCGGCCGGAGCCGCGCCAGCTACGCCGATTGGGCGGCGGCGGGCGTCATGCGCGCCGACAAGGCGCCCATGCCGGCGAGCGGCGACGCAATCCTGCTGTTTCCGGCCGGCGCCAAGGGCCCGGCCTTCCTGGTCACCGAGAACTACGAGGTCGTGAAGACCTATAATTTCTCCGACGTCTACGTGCTCGGGGTCGGGCTCTTGGCCGATCGGATAGCCGGCGGCTCGCCCCTCCAGGCTCCGTGGCCCGATGATCCGCCGATCTCGCGTGACGACCGCGTCGCCCTGCAGGCGCGCCTCGCCGCGCTCGGCTATGCCGTCGACAACCGGGCGGGGCGGATCAGCCTCGCGCTCCGCGACTTGATCCGCGCCGCGCAGACGAGCGTTGGCCTTGTGCCCGACGGCAACCCCACCAAAACGCTGCTCGACGCCTTGCCGAAAACTCCGGCGGCGCCGTAGAAGCAGCCGCATGAACATCGGCATCCTTCAGACCGGCATCCTGCCCGCGACGCTCGAGCCGCGGTTCGGACAATATGATGCCATGATGGCGCGGATGATCGGACCGGGCTTCGCCACCACGACGTTCGACGTGACGTCCGGCGGGTTCCCGAACCGGATCGAGGACCATCACGGCTATATCGTCACCGGGTCGCCGGCGGGCGTCTACGACCCGCTGCCCTGGATCGAACCTCTGAAGGGCTTTTTGCGCGACGCCAAGGGGCGGGCCAAGCTGGTCGGCATCTGCTTCGGCCACCAGGTCATGGCCGAGGCTTTCGGCGGCCGGGTCGAGAAGTCGCCCAAGGGCTGGGGCCTTGGTCTTCACCGCTACGATCTCGTTGGCCGAGCCGCCTGGATGGATGAGCCAGACAGCGTCGCCGTCGCGGCCTCCCACCAGGATCAGGTGATCGAGGCGCCACCCAGGGCGGAGGTGCTCGGCGGCAATGCGTTCACACCTCTTGGCATCCTCGCCTATCCGGATCGGCAGACGATCTCGTTCCAGTTCCATCCAGAGTTCGAGCCGGCCTTGGCAAGCGCTTTGGTCGAACTCAAACGCTCTCGGCTGCCGTCCGACGGAGAGGCGGATGCCGCCATCGCATCGTTGCGGGAGCCTCACGATGCGGCCCGCGTCGGCCGCTGGATACGCCGCTTCCTGGAAGCCTGACCCGCCTTACCCGTGCGCGAAAGCCCAGTAAAGATCGCGCGCGCGCCGGAAGATCGGGCCGGGCTGAAGCTCGCGCTCGTCGAGCCGCGTCACCGGCATGACCTTGGCGAAGTTGCCGGTCGAAAAAATCTCGTCAGCGGCCTGGAAATGAGCATAGAGCAGCGTGGTCTCGACCACCTCGACGCCTGCGCCGCGCAGCAGTGCGATGACGCGACGGCGCGTGACGCCGGCGAGGAAAGTGCCGTTCGGCGCAGGGGTATAGGCGATGCCGTCCTTCACCATGAAGACGTTGGAATTGGCGAGCTCCGCGATGTTGCCCAACTGGTCGCGCATCAGGCAATTGCCGAAGCCGCGCACCCTCGCCTCCGCCAAAGCCTTGGCATTGTTGGGGTAGAGACAACCCGCCTTGGCATCCACGGGCGCCGATTCGATGGTGGGCTTGCGATAAGGCGAGAGCGTCGCCGCGATGCCGACGTCCGGGTTCGGCATCGGCGCCTCGTAGACGCTGAGGCACCATCGGGTGGTGTCGGGATCGAAGAGCACGCCGCCGCCGACGAGGCCGGCCTCCGGCCAGTACATGGGCCGCACGTAGAGCGCCGCGTCCCGCTCGAATCGAGCGATTCCCTCACGGGCGAGCGCGACCCATCGCTCCACCGCCACGAGAGGCTTCAGCATCATGTTGGCGGCCGACACGTTGATCCTGGCGCAATGCTGATCGAGGTCGGGGGCCACGCCCTCGAAGGCCCGAGCGCCATCGAAAACCATCGAGCCCAGCCAGGCCGCATGCGTGCGAACCCCCATGATGGGGGCATTGCCCTCGTGCCACTGGTCTTCGAAATAGGTCCATGTCCTCGAATGGACGGCGTCCCGGCGTTCTGCGGACATTGATCTTCCCCGTTCCGCGCTCATCGTCGCACTGTGCGGCCAAATTCCTCAACATCTTCTATGCCAAGCCTTCGTCGCCGAACCGGGAGCCGCCGTGCAGATCGATCCGCAAGCCGCGCGTTTGTTGCGCATGCTCGATGCCGCACCGCGTGGCGAGACGGGTCGCATCGGCATCGGTGAACGGCGCCGCGCCTTCGACGGGTTGATGCGGCTGTCCGGTGCGCCCCCGGCCGTAGGGAACGTGCGGGACCGGGCCGCCGCGGGGCCGGGCGGGCCCCTTCGCTTCCGGACCTACGAGCCCGAGACCGCAACGGACGCGCCGCTGCCCGGACTGATCTATTTCCACGGCGGCGGGCTCGTCGCGGGGGGCCTCGACAGCTACGATGTCCTCTGCCGCAACCTGACACATCTGTCGGGATGCCGGCTGGTCGCGGTGGACTACCGACTGGCGCCCGAAAACCGGTTCCCCGCCGCGATCGAGGACGCCCTCTGGGCCGTCGCGGCCATCCTCGACCGCGCGGAGGAGTTCGGGCTCGTTCCGGGCCGGATTGCGGTGGGGGGCGATTCGGCCGGCGGCACGCTCACGGCCCGAGCTTGGAAAGCTCGCGTTTGAGGGCGGCGATGTCGCTTTCCTGGCGTGCCAGGGCGGCTTTCATGGCGGCGACGCGATCCAGGTACTTCTGATAG
>CAXSEU010000253.1:0-5731 GCA_964236485.1 uncultured Lichenihabitans sp.
CCGCGTCTGCCTTGCCCCGATGGATGGGTGCCATCGCGACGACGGGAGCGCCGATCGTGGCGCGATGCCCAGCGTGATGAGGTTAGCGGATCAGGCTAGGAGGTCAATGACATGATCGGACGCCGGCTCGGCGACGTCCGGTGCTGTGCGTCGGGCTCGCGAGGACCCTAAGCTTGCCTAAGAGGCTGCCACATCGTGGAGTACCGTCTTCAGACGGACCCCCGGCGAATGGTGTTCGTGGACCTAGCGCGAGCCATCGGGGCTCGTTCCCTCCAGCGTATCATCCCACCGCCGGTCACCCCGGCCATGGTTCGAGGCCGCTCGGGCGGGAGCGGCAGCGTCTCAAGAGGTCACGAGCGGCCCTCTCAAACGGCAGCACCCGGTCGGGAGGACCGGGTGCGATGTCTACAGCCTGAAGAGGCGAGCCGGTGAAGTCAAATGCCCCCTCGGCAATAGCGCTTTTGAAGGGACGTCCGGACGCCATACGGATTGCAGAGGGCGTTTCCACGATACTCCCGCCGGTACCCTCCGCCATAGCCCTCGTCGTAGGCGTCGCCACCGTAGCCTTCGCCCTCGTAGCCCGCATTGGCATAGCCGCCGTAGGGATAGCCATAGCCATAGCTGGCTGAAGCGAGACCATAACCGATGCCGAAGCCGATGGCCGGAAACCCCCAGCCGAAGCGGCGGTATCCATAGCCGAACCGCCGACCACCCCAGCCATAACCATAGCCGAAACGGCGGCCGCCCCAGCCGTAGCCGTAGCCGCGTCCACCCCAGCCCCCATAGCCGAAGCGGCGACCGCCCCAGCCGCCCCCGTAGCCGAAGCGACCATAGCCTCCTCGAAAGCCATAGCCTCCCCTGAAGCCGCCGAACCCGCCGCCGAAGTGGCGGAACGCGACCCCGCCGCCGCCCCTGAAGGCCTGCGCGGGCTCGATCGTGGTCAAGGAGACCGCGCCGAGGGAGACCACCGCAAGGGCCACCTGCGCGGCCTTCTTCCACGAAACCGAAACGCCAGACGTCGAACCGGACATCGAACTTCACCTTTGCAAATGTCACGCCTTGGGTGAAAAACGCCCGGCACGCCAGAAGAGTTCCGGCTCGACGACCCGCGTGGCCAAAGCATAAAGGCATGATCTGCATGCACTTTTGATGATGAACACCCGTTCATGTCCAGCAACTTAGAGGCTTTGCATCAGGGCGAGCCACTCATCCTCTGAAATGACCTCTAGGCCAAGCTCTTCGGCCTTGGTTTTCTTGGAACCGGCGCCGGGGCCGGCAACGACCAGCGTCGTCTTCTTGGACACCGAACCCGCGACCTTGGCGCCGAGCGCCTCGGCGCGCGCCTTGGCCTCCTCCCGGGTCATCTTTTCGAGGGCTCCGGTGAAGACCACCGTTTTGCCCGCGACCGGACTCGTCGAGGCGACGGCCTCCATAGGCTCCACCGTCACCTCGGCCAGCAGCCGGTCGAGGACGGTCTCGTTATGCGTCTCGACGAAGAAATCCGCCACGGCCTCGGCCACGACGTCGCCGAGCCCATCGATGGCCCGCAGTTCGGCCCGGGCTTCGGATGTCGGCTCCGCGGCCGCCCGGGCCGTGCCCCGCAGTGCCTCCAGGCTCCCGAAGTGCCGTGCCAGGCGGCGCGCGTTGGTTTCGCCGACATGGCGGATGCCGAGGGCGAAGATGAAGCGGTTGAGCGCGACGCTCCGCCGGGCCTCGATGGCGGCGAAGAGATTCCTGATCGAAGTGGCGCCAAAACCGTCCCGATCGGCGAGCTTCGCCGGGCTCACCTTGTCGCGCGCCTCGAGCGTGAAAATATCGGCCGGGGTCTCGATGAGCTTTTCGCGGTGAAAGAGCTCGATCTGCTTGTCGCCCAGTCCTTCGATGTCGAGAGCGTTGCGGGAACAGAAATGCCGCAGGCGCTCGACCGCCTGGGCGGCGCAGACGAGACCGCCGGTGCAGCGACGAACCACATCCGCGGTGCCGGTCTTCGGATCGATTTCACGGATGGCCGCCGAACCGCAGACCGGACAGGCTTCCGGGAACCGGTAGGGCGCGAGCCCCTCGGGCCGTTCTTCGAGGACGACGCCAAGCACCTGCGGGATGACATCGCCGGCGCGCTGCAGCCGCACCGTGTCCCCGACCCTGACGTCCTTGCGGGCGATCTCGTCCTCGTTATGCAGCGTCGCGTGTTCGACCACGACGCCCCCGACCGTGACGGGCTGGAGGTTCGCCACCGGCGTCAGCGCACCCGTACGGCCGACCTGCACCTCGATCGACAGCAGTTTCGTCGTGGCCCGCTCGGCCGGGAACTTGTGCGCCACTGCCCAGCGCGGAGCGCGGGACACGAAACCCAAGCGCGCCTGGAAGCTGAGATCGTCGACCTTGTAGACGACGCCGTCGATGTCGTAGGGCAAGGATGCCCTGAGATGCTCGATCCTGCGATAATGCGCGGTCAGCGCCGCCGTGCTGTCGGCCACGACCGTGAGGTCGTTGGTCGGCAGCCCGAGACCTTCGAACGCCCGGATCATCGCCTTCTGACGGTCGGCCGGCATCTCGCTCATCTCGCCCCACGCATAAGCGTAGAAGCGCAGGGGGCGCTCGGCCGTGATTCGCGGATCGAGCTGACGCAGCGACCCTGCCGCCGAGTTGCGCGGGTTGGCGAACACAGGCTTGCCGGCGTCGGCCTGACGGGCGTTCAGCGCGGCGAAATCCCGCTTGAACATGAAGATCTCGCCCCGGATCTCGCAGACGGTGGGAATACGCGGCCCATGCAGCATATGCGGTATATCTCGTATGGTCCGCACGTTGGCCGTTACGTCTTCGCCCGTGAAGCCGTCGCCGCGGGTCGCGGCCTGCACCAGGCGGCCGTCCTCGTAGCGCAGCGAGCAGGACAGGCCGTCGATCTTGGGCTCGGCCGTAACGCCGAGTGGCGCGTCCGCCGCCAGGCCCAGGAAGCGCCGCACCCGCGCCACGAACTCCGCCACCTCCTCGTCCGAGAAGACGTTGCCGAGCGAGAGCATCGGCACCCGATGCCGGACCGTCTTGAACTTGGGTGCGGGAGCGGCGCCCACGGTGGCGCTCGGGCCGTCTGGCGTCCGGAGGGCCGGGAAGGCTTCTTCCAGGGCCACCAGGCGGCGACGGAGGTCGTCATAAGCCGCGTCGGAGATTTTCGGCGCGTCGTCCCGATAATAGGCCGCGTTATGGGCCGCAACCTCGAGCGCGAGTGCCGCGTGCTCGGCGCGTGCGGCTTCCTCGGGGCGGGCCGGGAGCTTGGATCGGGGCATCAGCGGCCTACCTTCGCCGCAACGCCTCGACCCCTGGGAGAACCTTGCCTTCGAGCCATTCCAGGAAAGCGCCGCCCGCCGTGGAAACATAGGTCAGGTCGTCGCCGACCCCGGCGGTGTTCAGCGCCGACACGGTATCACCGCCGCCCGCGACGCTGACGAGCTTGCCGGCGCGGGTCAGCGCCGCGGCGTACTGGGCAACCGCCATCGTGCCCGCATCGAAAGGCTGCATCTCGAAGGCCCCGAAGGGCCCGTTCCACAGCAGCGTCCGGGCGCCGTCGAGCACGGTTTTGATGGTCGCGACCGAGCTTGGCCCGATGTCGAGGATCATGTCCCGCGGGCCGACCTCGTCGATCCCGACGGCGCGCGAGGGCGCGTGCGCCTTGAACTCCGGCGCAACCACCACGTCAACCGGAAGGACGATCCGGCACGGCCCGGCCTCCGCCATCACGGCGCGGGCCGTTGCCAGGAGATCGTGTTCGCAGAGGGATTTGCCGACCGCCCTGCCCTGTGCGGCCAGGAACGTGTTGGCCATGCCGCCCCCGATCACCAGCGCATCGACGCGCTTCACGAGATTGCCGAGGAGATCGAGCTTGGTCGACACCTTGGCGCCGCCCACGATGGCGACCACCGGCCGCTCGGGCCGCTCGAGTACCCGGGCCAGCGCCGCGAGTTCCGCCTGCATGGTGCGGCCCGCATAGGCCGGGAGTCTGCGGGCCACGCCCTCGGTCGAGGCATGGGCCCGATGGGCCGCCGAGAAGGCATCGTTGACGTAGATGTCGCCGAGCATCGCCACGGCTTCGGCGAAGTCCGGATCGTTCTTCTCCTCACCTGGATGGAAGCGGGTGTTCTCCAGCAGCAGGACCTCGCCGTCATCCATCCTGGCAATGGCGGCTTCGGCATTCTCGCCGATGGTGTGCGGCACGAAGGCGACCGGCTTTCCAAGCCGCTCCGCCAGGGCAGCCGCGACAGGACGCAAGGAATTCTTCTCGTCGGGACCGCCCTTCGGCCGCCCGAAGTGGGCCAGCAGAATTACGCGGCCGCCTTTGTCGGCGATCTCGCGGACGGTCGGCAGGATGCGGTCGATGCGGGTCGCATCCGTGACGCGGCCGTTCTCGGTCGGCACGTTGAGGTCGACGCGCACCAGCACCCGCTTGCCCGCGAAGGGCGCGCCGTCGAGCGTATGGAAGTCGGTCATGGGTGGGTGGCCCTGGCCAGGGTGAATACGATGCCGGCACCCGCGAGCCACGTGCTCAAGACCGTGACCATCAGCATCCACCAGGTTGGGAGCGAGGAAATCCGACCCTTGACCTCTGCCAGGTCGACCTGCATTTTTTGCAAATCGATGGCCTTCGCCGAAGTGAAAGTCAGATCGGTTAGCTTGGCTTCCAACCGCTGCAGCGTGGCGTCGACTCTGTCGACTTTGGCCTCAAGCCCCCTCATACGGTCTTCAACCGCCAGTTCCATGAACGCTCTCCTCAATGACTCGCGAGGAAGTCGCCAACCGCTTTGACGTTCTTGCGTGAGTTGCACGCCAAGCATGCCGTGACGAGGTTCTCGAAAGAGTGGTCACCACCCTCTGCGATCGGGTGTACGTGGTCGAGAGTGGCCGTAAAGCGAGTAAGCTGCTTAGAACAATAGCGACACTGATACATATCACGCTCGTAAACTTTGACCCGGTTCTCACGCACATTATAAATGTCGAGATCGCGCTGCTGGTCAATCACCTTCGTCAATAGCTTCTCAGTTTTGGCGGCCCTGGCGCTAGTACAAGCTTCGATCTCCTCCGGTAAGAGAATGCGGTAGAGAGTACCTTCTCGATTCGATTCGGCTTCCTGTCGAATGGCTCCAATGGTTTCCAAGCCTTTTAGAGCAATTCTTATTGTTTCATAGCTAGCCTTGGCGTCCTCCGGATCTTTGCCGCCGGAGCGATTGCCGCTGGTCGGCGACTTCACCACTCCTCCTTGCAAGCTTCGGCGCGACACGCGCAAATGCTGACTACCTGTCTCCGCGATCGTGTGACGGAGCATGTGCATGTACAGCGCAGCTTCGTAGGGTTTCAATTCCGGCAACAGCAGATCAACGACGTCCTTAATGATGTCTGGTAACTCGAAACCAGATACAAGGTTACGCTGTGTTCGCGCGCTACCTCCTTGCCCAGCCTCTTGCTCAAGTTCGTCCAGTAGGCTCCTCAATCTACTGATCGCGTGACCATTCATCGGCAATCTCACACCAGCTTCGCCATGGCCACAGCGGTGTCGGCCATGCGGTTCGAAAAGCCCCACTCGTTGTCGTACCAGGCGAGCACGCGCACGAAGGTGCCGTCGATGACCTTGGTCTGGTCCATGTGGAAGGTGGCGGAATGCGGGTCGTGATTGAAGTCGGACGAGACGTTCGGAACTTCCGTGACTGCCAGAACCCCCTTCAGCCTGCCCATGGAGGCCTGT
>CAXSEU010000254.1:0-5726 GCA_964236485.1 uncultured Lichenihabitans sp.
GCGAGGGCGGAGCGCGCCCACCTGGCCGAGAAGGTGAGTTCGGTGAGGTGAAGGGCGTGGCGCAGCGTGGCGGCACGTTCGGCGTCGTCGCGGTACGCGAGCCCTGCGAGCTGCCCCAGGCGGTCCGCCGCCATGAAGGAGGCTTCGGGGTCGGACTGCCGGCCCATGCGGCGCCCGGCGGCGGCGTCCTGGAACTCGCGCCTCACGGCGGCGAGCATCCAGCGGCGCCGCCGGGCGTCGCTGGTGGGAAACAGCGTCGCGAGCGCGATGGCGAGGATGACGGCGGCGACGATGCAGAGGACCCCGAGGGTGAGATAGTTCCGCGGATCGTAGCTCTGCGGATTGCTGGGTGAGAGCACGACGGGGAGGAAGAAGACGCTTAGGGACCCGATCGGGACGAGCCTCGGTTTGCCGCTCGCGATCAACAGGCAGCAGAGGACGACGGGCACCAGCAGGGCAATGGCGAGCAGCGGGAAAACGTCGACACCATCGAGCACAATGAATTCCGTGACCCCGGCTACCACCACCACGATCGGCATGGCGATGACGGCGCCGACCGCGAAATTCCAGGGGTTGGGATTGGTGGCGGCGACGCTTCCCAGGGCGGCGACCTGCACCAGGGCGAAGGTCGTCGAGGGCCACCCGCTGAGCACGAGAACGGTCGCCGACAGCAGCACTGCAACGAAGACGCGCAGCGCGTTGCGGGCCGCGGCCCGTCGCGAGTGGTAGAGGGGCAGGGTCGGCCCGCGCGCCGACCCGCGCCCGCTCTCGATCTCGCGGAGCGCCCCGACCACTACGCCGTCGCGCGTGATGAGGGCGTCCGCCCCGCGCGCCGCGATCAGTCGCGCGGAACCGGTCGCGTCGTCGCCGATCACGCCGGCGCAGTGATCACGCAGCCGCTGGGTCTCGGCACCGCCCCTGTCGAGCGCCTCCGCGATGCGGGCGCGCCACCGCTGGCGGCTCTCGCCCGAGGCGTCGAGCGTGGACGCGAGTATCCGGGCGGCCCGAACCTCGCGTACGAGGGCCGACAGGGCGCGGCGGGCCGCGGCGGCCCGCGCCCGGCCTGCGATCGACTCGATCGGCAGCGTCACGACGTCGGCGCGCAGGGCCGTGATCCGGCCGTAGAGCCGGGCCACGGCGAGGGGGTCGGAGGTACCGCTGTCCAGCGTGCGGAGGGCGAAACCCTTTACCTCCCGGTGGATCGCGTCGAACTTGCCGAGGAGGCCGGGCAGCAGGTCCGGCGCTCCCAGGAGGTCGCTGACGAGGGCGACCGCCAGGACGCCGATCGTGATGGCGGCGCCACGGTTGATGCCGGACGAGAACGTATCCTGCGGCGAGTCGATGTTCGGCACGGCGACGATCGCGACCGTGTAGCCGGAGAGGACGGCCGCGTAGGCGCGATTGCCATCGAGCCATCCCGCGGCGAATACGCAGACCGCGAGCCAGCCCGCCAGGGCGAGCAGGAAAAGGGTGCGAACCTCGTTGAAGAGGCCCGTGATCACGATGGCGGCCATGACGCCGATCACCGTCGCGATCAGGCGGTATGCGGCCTTCTGGAGGGCTTGCCCGCGCGTCGGCAGGGCCAGGATGCCGACCGTGACGGCAGCCGACGACGCGCCGTCGAGCTGCACCCAGAAGGCGACATAAAGCGCCAGGATCATGGCGAGCCAGGTGCGCAGGCCAAATAGCCAGTGGGCGAGCGGGATGCCGACGAACCGGAACGGCCGCGCGGCGGCACCGGCGGGGTTTACGTCGCCCCCCGCCGCGGGTCCGTCCGCGGTGGGCCGCCGGAGATCCGCAACCGTCATTTGAGGAAGTTGCTCTCGACGAGCTCGACAACCTCGCCGCCCCGGCCGCTGAGGATGGCCTTGGCGCCATAAAGCGCGGTCGAGAACACCTGGGTCTTGTCGACCGCCGGCGGCATGACGAGCTCTATTCCGTTGACCAGCACGTCGAGGAGCGCCGGCCCCGGATGCGCGAGGAACTCCCCGACCGCGTCCTCGAGATCCTGGTTGTGCTCCACGCGCCAACTCCCGAAGCCGATCACCTCGGCGAGCTTGGCGAAATCGGGGTTCTTGAGCTTGGTATATGCGTCGAGGATACCCTCGACCTTCATCTCCATCTCAACGAAGCCAAGCGTGCCGTTGTTGAACACCACCACCTTGATGGGGATCTCCTCCTGGACGGCCGTGAGCAGGTCGCCCAGCAGCATGGCGATACCGCCGTCGCCGCTGAAGGCGATCACCTGCCGTCCGGGGAAGGCCTTCTGGGCGCCGAGCGCCATCGGCATGGCGTTGGCCATGGT
The DNA here is from genome assembly GCA_964236485.1 of uncultured Lichenihabitans sp. Classification (GTDB taxonomy): domain Bacteria; phylum Pseudomonadota; class Alphaproteobacteria; order Rhizobiales; family Beijerinckiaceae; genus Lichenihabitans. Next base: position 2,306 of record CAXSEU010000254.1, read on the forward strand.
GCCGTGGAGAAGGGACAGCAGCGTGCGCCGGCGGCCGTTGACCGCCACATGGCGCAGCAGCCAAACCATGGGGCTGCCGCCGTCGGCCGTGAAGACGGCATCGTCCGAGGCGTGACGGCTGAGGAGCGCCGCTACTTGCTGCGGGTGGATCAGCCCGCCCTTGCCGGCGCGTTCCTCGTGCAGCATCGCTTTTTTCGAGGCTTCGACGTGCTTCAAGCAGGCCTCGAGGAAGGTGCGGTCGGCTTTCGGCTTCAGGCGCGGCAGCAGAGCCCGCAATGTCGGCAACACGTCTCCCACAAGCCCGAGTTCCACGGGGTGACGCCGGCCAAGATGGGTCCCGTCGCTGTCGACCTGCACGATGCGGGCCGTCTTGGGGTAGAACTGCCGCCAGGCGAAGTCCGTGCCGAGTAGCAGCAGCGTGTCGCAATCGGTCGTCACAGCCGCATAGCCCGACGTGGAGCCGAGCAGACCCGTCATGCCGACGTTGAACGGGTTGTCGTATTCGATGAAGTCCTTGGCCCGCGACGTATGGGCCACCGGCGCGTTCAGCAGGCGGCAAAGCTCCACCACCTCGTCATGGGCACCTTCCGCGCCGGCGCCGGCGTAGACGGTGACCTTGCTGCCCGCCATCAGGATCTCCGCCATCGCGTCGAGATCCGCGTCGGCCGGCACCCGGACCGAGGTCGGGGCGTGAACGCGGTAGGGCACATCGTCATCGACCGTCATGGCGGCGAGGTCGCCAGGCACCACGATCACGGCGACGCCGCGCTTGGTCAGCGCCGCCTGGCAGGCCAGTACGGTGAGGCGCCGCGCCTCGGTGGCCGAGCGCAGTTCTTCGCAGAACACGCTGCAATGCTTGAAGATGGCGCGCAGGTCGAGCTCCTGGGGAAAATCGATGCCCTGCTCGAAGGTGCCGACCTGGGTGGCGATCATGATCACCGGCGCCCGGTTGCGGTGGGATTCGAAGAGACTGTTGATGAAGTGAAGGCTGCCCGGCCCGCAGGTACCCGCGCAGGCGGCGAGACGGCCGGTCAGCAGGGCGTCGGCGCCGGCGGCGAAGCCGCCCGCCTCCTCATGGCGCACATGCACCCACTCGATCTTCCCGCTGCTGCGCAGGGGATCGGTGATGTGGTTGAGCGTGTCGCCGGGGATGCCGTAGCAGCGCGCGACGCCTGCCTCTTCCAGGGCCTCGACGATGATCTGTCCAACACGTTTTTTCTGGCTCATGGCGAGGTTCTCTCGGTTGCGGTGGTAAGGCTCAGCCGACCAGCCAAATGAAGGCCGCAAGCGTCGGAATGCTGAGGACGTTGGAGAACAGCAGGAACGACGCGTTCTCGCGTTCCGCGGTCTTGTTCCGGACCGCCAGGATGATTTGCATGGAGGCGGCCGGCAGCGCCAAGGCCAGCACAGCTTCGCGCCGCAGGTCGCCCGTGACGCCCGTCAGCGCCAGCGCGCCGAAAGCCAGGGAGGGAATCACGACGATGCGCGCCGCCGTGGTGACGAAGACCGCCCACGAGAAGGCGGGTTTCTGTGCCTGCAACACGATGCCGCTGGCAAACAGCGACACGCCGCCGACGGTGCCGGCCAGCAGCCCGAACCCTTTCAAGAGCAGGGACGGGACCGGGACTCCGACAAGCACGGCAGCGAGGCCCAGGATCGGGGCCAGCACCACGGGCTGGAGGAGCGCGCCCGACAGGATCTTGCCCAGCCCAGCCTTCGACCCCCCTCCCCACCCGAGCCTGAACCGTCCCCGGCCATCGACAGCAGGACGAGCGTCGCCGGCACCAGGATGATGTTGCTCACGACGCCGCCGATCGCCACCACCACGAGGGCCTCGTGGCCGATCAGCGGCATCAGGATCGGGATGCCGGTGAACGGGATCGCGGGAAAGCCGAAGCCGAGGGCCTGCAGGGCGGCCGTACCCAGGGGACGCCCTACGCCGAAGCGCGCCACCGCGAAGGCGAGCGCGAAAGGGACCGCCATCCCGATGAGCAGGATCAGCGCCAGCGGGGCTTGCGCCAGCAGCGTCGCGCGCGGGGTCGAGACCGTGCCGACGAAGAGCGAGAGCGGCAGAGCGTAGCGCAGCACCATGGTGTTGAGGGCGCCGGCCGCCTTCGCGTCCTCGTCGTGCCGCCATCCCGCCACGGTCCCGAGCAGCAGCGTGACCACCACGGGCAGCAGGGCTCCGATGATCGCGTCCAGCATGAAGCCCCCCGCTTGCCTTCATCGCGACCCGGTCGCCGCACACCGACCCCCGCCGACGACCGTTCAGCCCGCGCGAGACGAAAGGTCGTTCCCAGGAACAACGACCTTCGACGCGCCGACGCGCCAGCGACAGTCTGCCGGTCACGGCCGACCGTCCGGGCGCCGATCACCCTGCCGAAAAGGGTCAGCGGGATGTGCCATGGGCATCGACGTTCCTTCCAGGGAGGGAGCGCGTATGCGTATAGTCCGGACGGGTCGGAAGTGTTCTCACGCTTTCAACAATCGGTGAGAACGGCCGCGATTCAGACGACGACGGCTTAGAAACCGTCAGGGAACAACCAAGTCGGCGTGAGGTGGAGACCCGTGCTGATCGACTAGCTCCGGCAGTCGCACTTGTCCCGACTTCGGCGGAACCGTATCAGCTGAAGCGACCGATCGAGTACGGAGCAATGTCGATCTTCGTTGGCTCGCCATTGATGAGATCCGCTACGATGCGTCCCGTCGTTGCTGCCTGCGTCAGACCGAGATGTCCATGGCCGAAGGCGTACACCACGTCGGCTGAGCGAGGCGAGGGCCCGATAACGGGCAGACTGTCCGGCGTCGCTGGCCGATGGCCGGCCCATGGAACGCCGCCCTTGGTCTCGAGGCCGGGTAGATAGCGTTTCGCCAATGTCGCCAACGCTTCCGATCGCCGATAATTCGCCAGGGCGGTCAAACCGCCGAACTCGGCGGCGCCGCCGATGCGCAGACCGCAGGAGAGCGGAGTTGCGACGAACTTCTTCTCGGCGAAGATGACGGTTCGCCCGAGCTGGATGTTGGGATGGGAGATGGTGGTATTGTACCCTCGTTCGCTTTCGACAAGAACCCGATCGCCCAATCGTCTTGCGATCTCGCCGGACCAAGCTCCGGCCGCGACTACCGCCTTTTCGGCTTGGAGTTGGCCGCCATCGGACAGGTGAACCGTGACGCCTACCCCACTCGCCGAGATCGACGAGACGTCCTGTTTGAGGAACCCGACGCCGGATCGGATCAACTTCTCGCGCAAGCGATCGACCAAGCGTTTCGGATCGTTCACGTGCGACCATTGTGGCGTGAACACAGCGCTCCGAATGGAAGGTGAGAGTGCCGGTTCCATTTCGCGCGCCTTGTCGCCGCTTTGCAGGCCCGGCAATCCGTTGTTCGTGCTGCTCGGACGGGTCGCGTCGCTGGTGCCCGC
>CAXSEU010000255.1:0-5715 GCA_964236485.1 uncultured Lichenihabitans sp.
TGGACCACCAAGGCCAGGCTCGTGGCCGCGCCTTCTCCTACACCCATGCGCGGCACGGACACCCGGACGCGTCCGCTGAACGCCCCCATGTCGTCGTAGGGCGCAAGCAAGACCGTGAGAAGGTCGCCCAGCAAGGCTGCCTTGCCCTCTCCCCCGGGAAGCGGCCTGACGAGGTCGTGCGCACGGCCGAGCGCGGACAATCGATGCGTCAGCTCGCGCGCCATTTCGGTCGTCGTCGTGGCCGAGCGGGATGTGATCGCCGTGAGGCCCGAAGCGATCGCCAGCAGGTTCTTGACGCGATGGCTCATCTCGCCTGCGAGCAACTCGTGCGCTTCCTCGGCCTGCTTACGCCCTGTCACATCGAGGAAAATCCCGAACATGACGCGGTTGATGATTCCCGCGTCGTTCCCCTGTCCGCGTGCCGAAATCCAACGCACCTCCTCCCCGACCATGATCCGGAAGTCGATCTCGTAATCTCCCACGACCGCGCGTGTCGCCGCGAAGGCGGCCCTGACCCGGTCCCGGTCGGCGGGGTGAATACGGGAGGAGAGATCCTCGAACGTGACGTCCTCGCTCGGCGAGACACCCCAGAGTTCGAAGCCACGTCGATCCAGGGCGAGCCTGTCCGTGTCGACGTTCCACGACCAGAGGGCCACGCCCGCGGCTTTGACCGCGAGGCCGAGGTTCCTGGCATCCCATACCCCGGAACCGGGCTCTTCAAACGACACGGTTCAACACTCACGATCTCCGGAGCCGGCGCGCGATTCATCGCTCTTGCGACCGCGATGCGGTCCTACTCCTATCGGCTTTAGCATCGTCGCGCGAGCCCGTGGACCCCGGCCTGAAGATCGAATCGGCATCTTCCGAGGTTCGACGATCGCGACCGCCGGGTCTTGCTCGACGATCGACCCCGCGCACGGATGTCCGGCGTGAACCCCCGGTTCACCATGAAGACCGCGAAAGTCGAGGTGGGGAAACTTTGACACGACTCTTACGTATCTCCGCAGACGAGTATACTGGAGTTGCAAGCGTTGAAACTGCTCATCATCGAAGACGACGTCAACATCGCTCAACAGCTTGCCGGACTTTCGGAAGCGCATGGACATCAAGTCTGCGCGACGGCCGCCGATGAGGACGAGGCGCTCCGTCTGGCGATCCGCGACCGGCCGGGTCTGATCATCGCCGACGTCGACCTCGGTGAGGGGGGTGACGGGATAGAGGCGGCGATCCGCATTCGGGAGTCGATCGACGCGCGCGCGATGTTCTTGACCGGATCTTGCGATGCCGCCACGAGGGACCGCGCCCAACACGCCTGGCCCCTGGGCTTCCTCGCCAAGACCTTCGACGGGCCCACCTTCGAGAGGAAGCTGGCAGGCGTCATCGGAATGCTGGAGAGCCCCTTCGTCCAGCAGTATCTGCTCCGCCCGGCGGATGCCGGCGCCGCATCCTGACCGCCAGGGGCAAGGCCCCTCGGGGCGGGGACTTGCCCCTGGCGCGGGCGAGGAGATCATCGGGCCCTCATCGGTTTTCGTGCAACCGCGATCCTGGGCCCGCGTTTGACGCGAGTGTTCTCGGCGATCGTACCTGACGCGTGCATCGCGCATCACGGGACGGGTGGCCGTACGTCCGTTGGCGACCAGGAGGAGTGCCATGCTCGATCCACTTCGGAGCACCAAGGCTTTGGAGCGCCGGCGCGCGCTCGGACTGGCGCTCGGCGGCACACTCGCGGCGGCCTTCGGGGCGGCAAGCCCACTCCGTGCGGCGAACGCCGGCGCAACGTCGGGCCAGGACGATGTCCCGGTCTCTGAAATCGAACGGATTCTGCAGGCCCCGGGTCAGTTGAGCGAGGGGGTGCTCGATATCAGTCTCGGTCGTACCGACCTCGTCGGCGTCACCGGACCCATGGGTCCCAGTGGTCAGGGGCCCCGCATCCCGTTCAATGCGGGTTTCGAGCTCAACGGGGATTTCTATTTCCAGTCCCTCGGGGACGGAAAAGTCATCATGAACGGCGACTTCGGGTTTTTGCCGCACGAGATCAATCCGGCGATCGACATGATGCTCCGGGGGGGCCTGCAGTTCCAGGCTCTCCACCAGCACTATTACGGGCTGGAGCCGATGGTCTGGTTCATGCACATGCGCGGCATCGGTGCCCCGCTCGATCTCGCGCATGCGCTGGCGGCGGTGGTCCAGACGACCGCGACCCCGCTGCCGCAGAAGAAGCCCGACCAGTCGACACCGCTCGACAAGGATGGGCTCGGAAGGATCCTCGGTGCGAGCGCCGACGTGGCTCTAAACAATGTCGTCGCGGTCACCGTGCCGCGAACCGACGCCATCCGGCTTGGAGGGGTTCAGGTCAGCCCCCACCTCAACGTCTCGACCAACATCAACTTCCAGAAGCTCCCGGATGGGCGCACGGCCGCGGCCCCCGATTTCTCGATGACGGAAAGCGAGATAACGGGCGTGATGACGATCATGCGGGCGCAGGGCTGGATCGTCCACTGTCTCTACAACCAGGAGACGGACGAACACCCGCAACTTTACTACGCGCACATGTTGAAGGTTGGCGACGAGTTGCAGCTCGCACGGGAAATCCGGGCCGGGCTGGATCGAACGGCAGCCGCCAAGGCTTGAGTTTCGGGTCGTCGGCACGCGCGGTGATCCACCGCCCGTGCTCGAGGCCGGTCGGGTTCGCCCGGCGTCGCGGTGTTCAGCGATCGCCGGACGTGTCAATGCGCCGTCAGGGCGGATTTTCCAAGATCCGTGAGCACCAGTTTGCCTTTCGCGGCAGGCACCGGGCGGGTCTCGATGAAGCCGCCCTCGATCATCGGCTTGATGTCGGTCATGACGTGGAACATGCCGATGGTGGGTTGCTTCGCCTCGACCCATTGCAGAAGCTTCATTTGAACATCGTTCAGCTGCATCTCGGCTCCCCGCGTGGCTGGAACGCCAGAGTGTTCCATCAGGGTTAACGACAGCTTACGCGGCGGTCGAGAGGGCGGGGGTGCTTCGCGACGACCGGCCCCGGCCGACGGTCGCGGTCCGCCGTTTATGGCGCGTTTATTCGAAGTCCCGGAAGCACGTATGGACCGTTCACGCGCGCTTGCCGAATGGTGGCGAGCGCGGCCATCCCGGCCGCTTGGTGAACGCCCGTGCTTGATGTCATCTATTTATTGCTTGGCGCCGCGCTCTTCGGGGTGACGGTCATCTACGCGGCCGCCTGCGAGCGGATGTGAGGCTGCCATGCTCGAGCCCCTCGCCGGCCTAGCGGTTGCCGCCGCACTCGGTCTTTACCTCATCTACACCTTGATTCACCCCGAACGATTTTGAAGGACGCGGAACCCCGTGGGTTCGCGAAGGTGACGCCATGACCGTGATGGGTTGGCTGCAGATCATTGTCGTACTTGCCGCGGTGGGTGCCGCGGCCGTTCCGCTCGGCCGCTACATCGGCGAGGTGATGAGCGGCGGGCGCACGTTCCTCACCCCGGTCCTGGCTCCCGTAGAGCGCGGCTTCTATGCCCTGTCGGGCGTCGACGGCAAGCGCGAGCAAGGCTGGCGCGGCTATACGCTGGCCATGCTGGCCTTCAGCGCGGCGGGGTTCCTCAGCCTCTATGCCCTGCAGCGCCTGCAGGGCTACCTGCCGCTGAACCCGCAGGGTTTCGACGGTGTCGCGCCCGATCTCGCCTTCAACACGTCGGTGAGTTTCATCACCAACACCAACTGGCAGAACTACGGCGGCGAGACGACGATGAGCCATCTGGTTCAGATGGCGGGTTTGACGGTTCACAACTTCGTCTCGGCCGCGACCGGCATGGCGATGGCCTTCGCGCTTGTTCGTGCCTTCACGCGGTCGGAATCGAAAACCATCGGCAACTTCTGGGTGGATCTCACGCGCGCCGTCCTCTACCTGCTCCTGCCTCTCTCGATCGTGCTCGCGCTCGTCATGGTGGCCCTGGGCATCCCGCAGACGCTGATGGCCTCGGTCGATGCCACGACGCTCGAAGGCGCCAAGCAGGTGCTGGCGATCGGGCCGGTGGCGAGCCAGGAAGCCATCAAGGAGCTCGGCACCAACGGCGGCGGCTTCTTCAACGCCAATTCGGCGCATCCCTTCGAGGCCCCGAGCGCCCTCGTCGGGATGATCGAAGCCTGGAGCCTCCTGCTCATTCCGGTGGCCACGGTGGTCGCCTTCGGCCGCCTCGTCGGCAACTGGAAGGAAGGGCGGGGGCTGCTGGTCACGATGGGCATCCTTCTCGTCATCGGCATCGGCGTCATCTACGCGGCCGAGACCTATGGCAACCCGATCCTCGCGGGGCTCGGCGTCGACGGCTTGGCCGGCAACCTCGAAGGCAAGGAATTGCGCTTCGGCCAGGCTCTCACGGCGCTGTTCAGCGCAGGAACCACCGGAACCAGCACCGGCTCGGTGGTGGCGATGCACGATTCCTTCACGCCGCTCGGCGGCCTCGTGCCGCTCTTCAACATGCTGATGGGCTGCATCACGCCGGGCGGCGTAGGCGCAGGCCTCTACGGCATCCTCGTCGTGGCCGTGATCACCGTCTTCGTGGCGGGGCTGATGGTCGGCCGCACCCCCGAGTACCTCGGCAAGAAGATCGAGACCCGGGAGATGAAGCTCGCGATGCTGGCGATCCTCATATATCCGCCCCTCGTCCTCGGCTTCACGGCCGCGTCCGTGATGCTGAAGACGGGACTCGACAGCCTCAACAACAGCGGACCGCACGGTCTGAGCGAAATTCTCTACGCCTTCGCCTCGACCACCGCGAACAATGGATCCGCCTTCGCCGGGCTCACCGGAAACACGCTCTGGTACAATACCACCCTCGGCCTCGCCATGTTCCTCGGCCGTTTCGCCTACGTCATTCCGGTTCTGGCGCTCGCCGGGTCGCTGGCGGCCAAGCGCAAGTCTCCGGCATCGGTCGGAACCTTCCCGACGGACGGCCCGCTCTTCGTCGGCCTGCTGCTCGGGGTGATCGTGATCCTCTATCTGCTGCAATACTTCCCCGCCCTCGCGCTCGGCCCGATCGTCGAGCATTTCGCCATGCTGGCCGGCAAGCTCTATTGAAAGTGTCTCACGTCATGGCTCCCCGTTCATCCGCCACCAGCTTGTTCGATCCGGCCATCGCGAGCCGGGCCGCCATCGAGGCGTTGCGCAAGCTCAACCCGGCGACCCTCGCCAAGAACCCGGTGATCTTCGTCACCGAGGTCGTCTCCCTCGGCGTGACCATCCTGTTCATCCGCGACCTGATCACCGGCAACGGCGATGCGATGTTCTCGGGCCAGATCGCGGCCTGGCTCTGGTTCACCGTCCTCTTCGCCAACTTCGCGGAAGCCGTCGCGGAGGGACGCGGCAAGGCCCAGGCCGACGCCATGCGCAAGACGCGCAGCGACACCCGCGCCAAACGGCTCATCGATCACAAGCACTTCGACAGCGTCATCGAGGAGGTGAACGCCCTCGACCTCAAGGTGGGCGACATCGTCCTCGTCGAGCCGGGCGATCTGATCCCGTCCGACGGCGAGGTGGTCGAAGGCATCGCCTCGGTCAACGAATCCGCCATCACGGGCGAGTCGGCTCCGGTGATCCGGGCGTCGGGCGGCGACCGCTCCGCCGTCACGGGCGGCACGATGGTGCTGTCGGACGGGATCAAGGTCCGCGTCACCGCGGCAGCAGGCTCGACCTTCCTCGACCGCATGATCGCGCTGGTC
>CAXSEU010000256.1:0-4940 GCA_964236485.1 uncultured Lichenihabitans sp.
CGGCCGCGCATGGAACGCGTGGTTACGATGGCGCCAAGAAAACCGTCGGACGCAAGCGTCATATCGCGGTCGACACGGATGGAGGTCTTCTCATGGTCAATCTCACCACAGCCGATATCGCCGACAGCGCCGGAGCCCAGGCGGTTCTTGAGGCGATCCACACCCGTTGGCGCTGGGTCAGGCATCTTTTTGCCGACGGCGCCTATGACAGGCGCCAACTCCTCGACAAGGCCGAGTTCCTCGGTTTCACGCTGGAGATCATCAAGCGCGAGGATCGATGTCTCCGAAGCCATGATCGACATAGCCATGGGCGGGTTGTTGATCCGACGATTGGTAAACCCATAGTTGTCAAACGGTCTCTTAGGACCCGTCTCGCCAACAAATGTAAGCTGATCGCCGCCAAAATCCAGCCGGATGTGGCAATGCAGAGCGTGACAATCGAGAGCGAGGCATTGTTGGTGTAAATCGCCGCCGCGATCGGCGCCAGGATGCCGACGGTGAATGAAGAGGTTGCGGCGGTGTTCAAGGCGCTCGCCAGCAGTTTCGTTCGCTCGTTGTGGATGTGATCAGCACGGACCATCAACGATCGACCGTTACCCGAGCTTACCGAGCATTTCCTTCACGAGGCCGCTGGCCTTGCCGAAATCGATGCGGCCAGCGTGCTTGGCCTTCATGGCGACGATCACCTTGCGGGTGGGATGAGCCGGGAGCATGATATCGAACACGCTCGTCTTTGGGAAAGGTGATATTGACCGATGGCTGACCCGGTCCCGAACATCGTGCGCTTCCAGGCCTTCATGGACGACGACGCAGGCGTTTGGGTCGCGACAAGCGACCAAGGGATCACGGCCGAGGCGGCGACGCGGGAGGGGCTGATGGCTCGTCTTTCCGTCATCGTTCCCGATGTGCTGAGCAGCCGGGTCGGCCAAGTCAGGCCCTTGTCTCTGGTCGTGGAGTGGCAAGAACTCCGAACCGTGGATCAGACGACGCTCGCCGTCGCCTGACCGTGGCGGATTTCTACCGCGATCTTCGCCGCATCCTGCTTGCCGCCGGCTGTGTCTTTGTTCGAGCGGGAAGGGTGATCATGAAATCTGGTTCACCCCGTTTGGATCGGACCTTCTCCGTCGACAAGGGCATCCGTTCGCGCCATACCGCCAACGGCATATTGAAGGATGCTGGTTTGCCCAAGGCCTTCTGAGGTTGGCGAAACTCGGGATCTTCACGCCAGCTTGCCGAGCATTTCCTTCACGAGGCCGCTGGCCTTGCCGAAATCTATGCGACCGGCGTGCTTGGCCTTGATGGCGGCGATCACCTTGCCCATGTCCTTTGGCCCGGCGGCGCCAGTCTCCGTGATGGCGTCGGCGATGGCGGCCCGTACCTCGGCTTCCCCGAGTTCCTTGGGCAGGAATTCCGAGATGATCGCCACCTCCTCGCGCTCCTGCGAGGCGAGATCGTCACGCCCCGCCTGATCGTAGATGGCGATCGAATCCTGCCGTTGCTTGACCATCTTGCGCAGCACCCCGGCGATGTCCTCGTCGCTCAAGGCCTTGCCAGCGCCGCGCGCCTCGATCTCCTTGTCCTTCAGGGCCGCCTGGATGAGACGCAGCGCGCCGACGCGCCGCTTGTCGCCGGCCTTCATGGCGGTCTTGGTCATCTCGGTCAGTCGCTCGCGCATGGCGGCTCTCCTCAGGCGGTCTGGCACACGCGGCGGCCCGATTGACCTGGCGGGTCCCGGCGCCTACTGCCCATCCACGAAAACACGCGCGGGCCCACCCGCCTCGAACTCGGGTGTAATGCGCCGATGAGTGACGTTCAAGGTGCCGTCATGACGGGCTGGGACGAGCCGAAGCCGACGGGTCTGCTGGTCCTGGCGAACGGCACGGTCCTCGAGGGGACGGGCTTCGGCGCCACGGGCTCGGCTGTCGGGGAAGTCTGCTTCAACACCGCCATGACGGGTTACGAGGAGATCCTGACCGATCCCTCCTACAGCGGGCAGATCGTCACCTTCACGTTCCCGCACGTCGGCAACGTCGGCACCAACGAGGAAGACATCGAGGTCGTCGACGCGGCGGCGGACGTCGGGATCCGGGGCGTGGTGCTGCGTGCGCCCATCACCGCGCCCTCGAGCCACAGGGCCACGCGCTCCCTGCTCGAATGGACCAGATCCCGCAACATGATCGGCCTTTGCGGCGTCGACACTCGGGCCTTGACGGCCATGATCCGCGAGAACGGCATGCCCAATGCCGTGATCGCCCATCATCCGGACGGCGTCTTCGATCGCGAGGCTTTGCTGGCGCAGGCGCGGCGGTGGCCGGGCATCGACGGCATGGACCTCGTGCCGGATGTGACGGCTGGGCAAAGATTCGAATGGGACGAGACCACCTGGGCGCTCGGCCAGGGGTTCGGCCGACAGAACCTGCCTCGCCGCAAGGTCGTGGCGATCGATTACGGCGTCAAGCGCAACATCCTGCGGCTTCTCGCCGAGGCGGGATGCGCCGTCACGGTTGTCCCGGCAACCGCCAGCGCGGACGATATCATGGCGCTCGAGCCCGACGGCGTGTTCCTCTCCAACGGGCCCGGGGACCCCGGCGAGACGGCACATTACGCGGCGCCGGTCATCCGCGAGATCATCGAGCGGAACGTGCCGACCTTCGGCATCTGCCTAGGCCATCAGCTGATGGCACTGGCGCTCGGCGGCCGAACCCTGAAGATGCACCAAGGACATCACGGCGCCAACCATCCCGTGAAGGACAACCAGAGCGGCAAGGTCGAGATCGTCTCGATGAACCACGGCTTCGCGGTCGACCCTGACAGCCTGCCCTCGAACGTCTCGCAATCGCATGTTTCACTGTTCGACGGCACGAATTGCGGCATCACGCTGTCGGATCGGCCTGCCTTCTCGGTGCAGTACCATCCCGAGGCCTCCCCGGGTCCGCACGACAGCCACCTGTTGTTCCAGAGGTTCGTCGATCTGATGGACGGGGCGAAGGCGGACCCTGCCAAGACGTAGACGGCGGTGAAGCGGAGGTGAACGGCCCGCTCAGGACCGGTTCAACTCGGCGCTTCTAGCTTTTCCTCCGCTCGGCCGATCCGGCCCGGGGAAAAAGGTGTCGAACATGTCCAACAGCATTTTGCGAGTCGGGGCCGGCGTCATGGGCCTCGCCTTGGTGGCGCTCCCGCAAGGAGCATCGGCGCAGCCCTATGAAGAAGGGCCGCCACCCCACCGTCCTTATCTGCATGATGATTTCCGCCCCGCGAAGGATGATGGGGGCTACGCACGCGTTGCGGATATGCCAAGGGAGGATCGGCACGCCGCCTACGACGAGGAGGATGACCAGCCGCGTCCTCACGGTCGCTATCGCCCCGATGCGGGCTTCGAAGGCCCCGAGGTCTATGGCGGACCGGGTCGCTGGGGCCGCTGGGGGAGACCGGCCGGCCCATATTGGGGCAATCGGTACCGCCGGGAAGGCTATCGGTTCGGCGGCTACCGGCTCGAAGGTTATCGGGCGGACGGCTATCGTCCCGTCGTGGTCACGGCCAGGCCGATCTACGCTCCGCCCGTCCCCTCGCACCGCGACAGTGCCGACGTCGGCTGCACGGTCCAGACCACCGAGCACGAGACCGAGAGCGGCGGCCTCGAGACGGTGACGCGCCGCAGCTGCTACACCCGCTGAGGCTCCTTCCGCTAAAGCCTGCCGAGAAAGCCGGCGAACGACATCAGCCCTTCGGGCCAGGGTCCGTGACCCGAAGCGGCGTTGATATGCCCGGCCTCCCCGGCGTCGACCAGCGCGGCCCCCCAGGCCTCGGCGAGTTCGGCCGTCTCCTGGATCGAGGCATAGGGGTCGTTGCGGCTGCCGACGAGGATGCTCGGAAAGTTCACGCGTCGGCGCGTGACCGGCACGAAGGCCGGATCGATCGCCGGGATTGCACCGATCGCGTCGTCGGCGGGCGGAGCCACCAGGAACGCGCCGGCGATCTCGATCAGGCCTTCCGCTGCGGCCTCCACCGTGGCGATGACGCCGAGGCTATGTGCCACGACGACGACGGCACGCTCGCACCGGCCCACGGTTTCGGTGATCGCCGCGATCCAGGCCGGCCGTAGGGGATTGTCCCAATCGCGCTGTTCGACTCGATGGGCATTGGGGAGCTTGGATTGCCATCGGCTCTGCCAATGGTCCGGCCCCGAGCCCCCGAGGCCCGGGACGATCACGATGTCGGTGTCGCGGCTGCGCATGGCATACGAGGTTGGTTGAGGGGCCGCCACTTTGGCCGAAGCCCGCTGGGGCGGCAAGATCGGTCAGCGCGGTTCACCGTCCCGACGCCGAGCGGCCTGGACGTCGACCTTGTTGAGCACGATGCCCTGCAGCTTGCCGGCATTCTGGCCAAGCGCGTGAATCGCGGCTTGGATGTTGCGTCGGTCCGTCCTGTCCCAACCGACGACCAGGAGCGCGGCATCCGCGAGCTCGAGGAGGTATCGGCTGTCGATGAAATCGAGCAGCGGCGCGCCGTCGAGGATTACCGCGTCGAACTTCCGACGCAGCTGCCCGAGAACGATGTCCATGTTGCTGCCGGTCAAGAGCCCGGAAGCCTGCGCCATGTCGTCGATCGTGCCGGCGCGCAGCACGTGAAGCCCCGTCGCGGGTTCGAGGCTCGCCAGCGACAGGGGCGGGCTGCCGTCGCGCAGGGCGCGGAAGAGTCCATCGACATGGGGAGCCCCCTTTTCGGGAGGCCAGCGGAAATCGGCGTCGACCAGCACGGTGGTGGAGCCGCTCTTGGCCAGCACATTGGCGAGGTTCGCGGCGATGACCGACGACCCTTCGCCCGGTTCCGTCGAGGCGACCAGCAGCACCCCGAACAGGGCCGCCCCGTAAGCAATGGCATCGACGAGCGAGGGGCCAGCCACAACCGACGCGAAACCGATCGCGGTCACGTCACCAGCG